>JBBKXU010000164.1:0-2900 GCA_037969645.1 Ferruginibacter sp.
GTATGCGCCGCCGGGCTTTCCGATCAACTCCATCTGCGCATTCACCGCGCTCGAAAGGAGGGCCAAATCCTCCAACCCCGTCCTGCCCGAGATGATGATCGATTCTCCCGCGCAATCCTCGCGCGCGGTAACTCGCAGCCTCAGCAAATCCAAACACCCGCTTGTCGGGGTATCCGCAATCAACAACACGCGATGCTCGAACGCGCCGCTGTGACGTGGAAAGGTGTGTTGCTCGACGATGCGAAACGGCGATCCCTCCGCTACCTCGCTCGTAATCGATTCCAGACACTCACCACGATCCACAGTGAAGGTCACGTTCAGCGCGGCAATCGCTTCCGTCGAGCAAATCTGAACATCCGAAAAGCCTTCGTATCCGGCGGCGACATCTGCATCGGAAATCTGAATCAGCGGAGCAATCCCACCCGTAAACCCCGTTGATAATTCATCGCGGATATACGCCGCGTCCACCGGCTGTTGTTCGAGGGGTGTTTGCAGATATCCGAACGGTTGCGAGATTCCGAGGAGGGTCTGCTTGCCAGCCCATGCGATGTAATCTTGGGGTATGGCGGCTGGAGGAGAATCGCGAATGTAGGGGGCAACTTCTCTTCTCGAGTAGGTTTTCCAAGCTGTCTTCGTGCCCTGCTTGACGTCAAATTGAACGCTTACAGATGCATGGTTTTCAATCAAGCTCGTAAAGAGTGTCGGCCCTATTGGCAACACATCTATACATGTTGGGCTCTGAGTCAGATTGCATCCATAAGTTATTTGAGTACCCGGACGATCACGA
This sequence comes from Ferruginibacter sp., assembly GCA_037969645.1. Taxonomy (GTDB): domain Bacteria; phylum Bacteroidota; class Bacteroidia; order Chitinophagales; family Chitinophagaceae; genus Ferruginibacter. The sequence goes on from JBBKXU010000164.1 coordinate 788, forward strand.
ATAAATGATTCATCTGGTTCTCGTCCAAATTCAACGTTTCCCTCCAGGTACGTGGCAATAAAATGATGCTCTAGATTATTATACAAAGTCTAGCTGTCTACAATTTTTACCAAATATTAAAACACCAACACTAGTAATTAATAGTAAAAATGATTCCTTTTTAGGTCCAGAATGTTACCCGATGGAAGAAGCCAATTTAAATGCTAACTTATTTTTAGAAACTCCAAAATATGGCGGACACGTTGGATTCTATGACACTTCAAATGCCACCTATACCGAAAAAAGGGTAATTAATTTTCTGAATGAACTAGTTTAAATATGGATATTACTTATCTTAGTATTTCATAAACTTACTCATCATGAAAAAAATATATGGCATTTTAGCAATTGCAGCACTTTTAGCAAGTTGCGGTGAAAAAAAAGAAGAGAAAAAAGATGGTTTTGAAATGAATCGTACTAAAACCGAAAAAAAATCAGTTGAAGTTTCAGAAGGTGTTCCTGTTGATATGGATAATCAAGGTATCGGACCTTTTAAAAACATAACATTGCCTGCAGAAATAAATGCGGAATTGGCCGCTGTTGGAGAAGCGAAATATGCGACAGTTTGTACTGCTTGTCACCTGCCAAATCAACGAATGATTGGACCTGCTTTATCTGGAGTTTATGAAAGAAGAAATGCAGCATGGGTGATGAATATGATTGCTAACCCAACTGAAATGATTAAGGATGACCCAATTGCAAAAGCAATGCTTAAAGAATACAATAACGCAATAATGATAAATAGTAATTTATCTGAAGAAGACACACGCGCCATTGCAGAATATTTAAGAACACTATAACATAAAATCAAAGTATAAAAAAAGCGTTTACAAAATTGTAAACGCTTTTTTTATTTCTTAATGTTTTAGAGCAGCTGCTAATTTAATTTATCCGCCACAACTTTATACGTTGGATCTTCTAAAACATTTACATCTATAATATCTTCAGCATTTTTTAAAAGTGCAATACAATCTTTACTCAAATGCTTTAAATGTACTTTTTTTCCTATTTTTTGATACCTTTCGGTAAGCTTGTTTAGTGCTTCTATACCCGACATATCGGCCACACGACTTTCTTTAAAATCTATTACTATTTCATCTGGATCATTTGTGATATCAAATTTTTCAGTAAAAGCGGCTGTTGAACCAAAAAATAAAGGCCCGTATATTTCATAAGTTTTAACGCCATTTTCGTCAACACTTTTACGTGCACGAATACGTTTTGCATTTTCCCAAGAATACGCCAATGCCGAAATTATTACCCCAAATAATACGGCTACGGCTAAGTTATGTGTAACAGCGGTTATTAATGTTACTAAAACCATAACGATAACATCAGAATTAGGCATTTTTCTAAAAGTTTTAAAACTCGCCCATTCAAATGTTCCAATGGCCACCATAAACATTAAACCAACTAAAGCTGCCATAGGCAATTGCTCAATTAAACTAGATCCAAACATGATAAAAACTAATAGCATTACAGCTGCGGTAATACCAGATAATCTTGCTCTAGCACCTGATGATGTATTAATTAAACTTTGACCAATCATAGCACAACCACCCATACCTGATAAAAATCCGGAAAGTATATTCGCGGTTCCTTGTGCTACACATTCTTTATTCCCGCTCCCTCGAGTATCCGTTATTTCATCAATAATATTTAAGGTTAAAAGACTTTCAATTAAACCAACTCCAGCTACAATAGCGGCAAATGGAAATATAATTTTAAAAGTTTCGAAAGTAAACGGAATTTGAGGTATCGAAAGTGGCGGGAAACCACCACTTATGGTCTCACCTGCATTCATTGTTCCTGCAACAGTTAAAGTATCAACGCCAAAACCTATTACAATCGCAGAGACAATGACAATCGCTACTAAAGATGATGGCACTGCTTTTGTTAATTTAGGTAATCCCCAAATAATTAACATGGTTAAAAGGGTAAGTCCTAACATTACAAAAAATTCTGGACCTGCCAATAAATTCTGCGTTCCCTTTATATAAAAGTTAGGAAATTGCGCCATGAAAATGATTATTGCGAGTCCGTTTACGAAACCAAACATTACAGGGTGTGGCAC
>JBBKXU010000165.1:0-4863 GCA_037969645.1 Ferruginibacter sp.
GTATAGAAGAACCAAAGGTTGAATAGTTGACAAACCTTACCGAAGTATCGGCTGTGCAACTGAATTGAGAAATAAAATTAGAATTAGCCAGGCAATTATTTTTTGGTGCACATGTATCCGCATGGGCAATGGCAGATATCTTTAAGTCGATCGTTCCTTTTACCGGCTGGTTAAATTTTGAGATAGGTGTGAACACTTGTATATAATAGCTTTGACCCGGTATCAGGCATTGATATGTATTTTGCGTAAGTGCATCCAATACACAACTTTGTTCTTGCATAGCACCGCAGTTGCCGGTCATCATTCTGTATTTTATATCACTCGAAGCTGCATTGGTATTCTCAACCAAGAAGGTGGTCACATCAAGGGTGTCAACACCTCCAATATCCATACGGAACCAACTCGATTTGTAATCATCAGTAACGCCTCCCTGCGGACAAGTTAATTGCGGGCCAAACTCTCCATAGTCCGTTCCAATGGTATGACAATCTACCAGCAATGAGGCAGTTACCGAACCCGGTCCGTTTAATACTGCAGGAATGGCCCTGGCACAAAAGTCTCCTGTTGCTTCTATCAATTGTATTTCAGGATAAACGTAGGCGCCTACCTGGTCGCAACCTGGCAGTAGCAAGTAATAGGTTCCCGGTGCTACACAAGTTTGAGCCCAATATGTATTATCAGATCCATATACTCCCTGGTAGCCTATGATCTGCAAACCAGTGGTTGTAGAATCGTTTGGCTTTATTTGTCTGAATAATTGTACATCCCAATAATCCTGCTTTAGCTGTCCGTTTATATTTATCCTATACCGCACATTGCCGGTAACAGTTGCGGTAAATTTATACCACAATGTTTTTCTGCAACGGCTATCGGCGCCATGAATATAAATAGGGTCGGTAGGGTCTTTGGTAGCACAAGAAAAATTATCAATATCTCCAATAAAAGTGCCTGCACCCACTGTACCAAAGTCTCCGGCCTGCGAAAAGTGATCGTGTTTAGGTAAAACCAGCGTTACAGAATCTATGAGAATGGAAACCTCAGTTTGCGAATTAGGCAAGGCTCCTGCAGTTTCATAAGGTTCGCCATTGACATTCTCGATCAGTAAATAATAACGTGTAGCAATATTGTTACACGGATCTCGGTAGAACGATAGCTGATCTGCATTATTAGCACAATAATACCAGGTTTGCAAATTGGATGCAACATGAGTTAAACCCTGTGCAAGCGTTGAGTCAACTTGACCTGTACTAACCACTGTGCTAAATGGTAATGTACCATCAACATCGCTTTTAAATACAGTGAATTTTTGATTCCATAGTCGCCTCGGAGCCTTTGGTTCTACTTTTACTTTTATATTTCCAGGCTGGTCAATTACAAATGTGTACCAAAGGTTTCGTCTTGTAATTCCGTTGGCTGGCGGAAATGCAGAATCGTATAATGGCTTGTTTGGACCATTATTATAAACGTTGGGATTAACAACGGTATAGCACACTGAATTTGGGGGGTCGCTGCTGTAAGAGCCGGTGGTACAGTATATAAAATCGTGGCTTGGCGCTCGTAAACTATTCAAAGGATTTACATCTCCCACCTTGCCATTATGATAAACAGAGTCAGGCGGTACAACACCAAAATCATAAGCATTTATCGCAAAATCAAAACGTGAAGTACCAACTTCGTCTATATAGATACTTGGTGTTACCGACTGACACACATTGGCATCCCCTGCAAAAATTACCAGTGTGTATGTACCTGGTTGAAATGAGCAGAATTGAATATAGCCCGGCGTATTGTTACATGGCTGAATTGGTTCTATGGTATTAAACAGCGAGGAATCGGTTCTTACATCTTTATCGTAAAGGGCTGCAAAATATCCCTTTGTATTTATTTGAATAAATGAAACCTGCGTAGTTTTAAATACATAATAAGCTACCCTGTTTGCATTTGTATGGCAAGTTTTTATAGGATGATTTATAAAAGGTGTATCTGTGAGGCAATTAAAATATTCTGTTGGAAGAGCAAATGCTGAATCTCTTTTTGGATATGCTGCGGTGCTGCCCGGCCGGGGAGCATAGGTAATGAGAAATGGTTCATTACCCGTATCCACAGCTGCTTTATGTGGTCTATTAAACTGCGGTGCTGCGCATGTGGGTGTAACAATAATTTTGAACTCATCGTAAAAACCAACAGCACTGCTCATTCTACCTTCAATAAAAAGATTTCGCAGCGTGCTGTCGTAACTTGGCCCTTGGTTGTACGAAATAACGGTGTACCAACCTGCGGGCATTAACTGGCAACCCGCTGTAGTGCCAGCCGATCCAAAGCAACTCCATATTCCACCCACTGGGGTAAGTCCTGCGGTTCCATTGGTTACTTGTCCATAAAATAAACTGCGTGTGCCCCATGCTCTTTCATAACAATAATTATAGCCGGGATTTTCTATACGGATCAACGCTGGAGCCTTTAAAAAAAATTGCGTGTAAATAGCTTTGGTAGCGGGTTTGCCACCAACGTTGCAAGGCGGTACTCCATTTATGGCAATCGCATTATCCGTGCAGCTCCATGAATCCAGATGAGTAGTTATTGCGCCCCCGCCCGGCCCTAATGTATCCAAAATGCTTCCCAGGTTTTGGGCCGTGGCTGGGCTATTATGTTTGGTCCTCGTTTTTAGCAATGTAAATTTTGGCTTATCTACCAGGCCAACATTTGTTTCGCTGGCCATTGTGGCGAATGTGTATGTTCCAGGCAAAACACACGCCCTTTTCTGGTAGCAGTCACCATAATATCCATCAAAACATGGGGTTTGAGCATCTAGACCTGATACCCTGTCCGGGTATGCAAACACATTTTGAGCAGCAGCCAAAGCACTTACATCGCCTTTATATAACTTATACCTCCAGTTGCTTACCCAATAATTGGAAAGATCAGAAAAATCAACAACCCCACTATCTGCAACAACAAATTCACGATATATGATCTTATCATTAGCCGGGCTACATGTTGTATCAATAGGACGCACGGTACTTTGGCATCCAATTGTATCTGAGGTTGACAGGTAACTGGTGCCAGCAATTAACGGTTGCATTATATTACCCAAAGTATTAATGGAATCTACGGCACCTGCTATGTCGAGCGAGAATTTATTGGCAGCTTTTCGCGTATATGACTTTAAATCGAGCCTGAAGCTGGCACCCAGGTGTGTGCTAAGGCATTGCTCATAATTATAATAAGCTGTACCATAGTTAAAGCGTCCGTACCAGTCGGTGGCATCGTGGCCCGAAACCTGAACGGTATAATCACCAGGGGCTAAGCAATCTAAAGTAGCTGACTGTATAAACTGGCCAATTAAATTTGATGTATCGAGATCTGTGCAATTATTTGTAAGCCCCTGTTTATATACCCTTACTAATGCTTGCGGTCCGCACTGCAGCATGAAGGCATTAAAATTAACTGCACATGTGCTGGTAAGTGTAAATGTAAAAAAACTGCTGAGGTTATACCTTACGTTATTTGTATGTAATATGCCGCTGTCTGGTAACGACGGTGCACAATTAGAAGTGTTGTGCCTGCTGTTACAGCCCCAAACATCATCAACCTGTGTAACTGTGCCGTTTGGCGAAGATGCCAGGTTTCCGATGGCATTAGGAGCAGGCACCTGCGATAAAATTGGTTTCGGAGCCTTTGTAGGTACCTGTCCGCCAACTAAAATTCCCAATCGTACATCATCGCCAAAATCTTTTTTAATAAATAATTGAATACTATATGTGGTGTTAGGTTGCAAGTCGCTGCACTTGTACACTCTATAGTCTGCGTAATAGCCGTCCGTCTCTAACGAATCGCAGTTTCTTAAGATAGTTAAAGCACCAATAGGTGTGGTAACTGCATTGCCTTCGTACAGCGTATATCCAAACTTTCGCTTGATGGCCTGGTTATTATTTGATGGAAAATATCCACCAGTTGTTCCTGAAAGCTGAACGACTACATAATCGTAATAGGCAGGCGTGGTAAAAGTAAACCACGCGCTTTTGTTGTATTGGCCTTTATTGGCAAATACACTACAGACCTCTGTTGAATCTTCAATAGACTGGCATTCCGTATTCAGATCAATTCTATGAGCATAATACCCCACTGTTCCAAAGGCATAAGCCTGGTCGGGGTGATCATAGGCCGCCCCGGTTTGGTCAGATATTTCCAAGTCCACCTTTATAGGACCATTCGCATTATTATTTGATGTTACCTGAATTAGATATTCCCCGCTGGGAACACATGGGTGATAGGTATTTCCAAAGGTTACAATGGGCGTGAGTTTAGAACTGATCTGTGCATTACCTGGAATGCATGAACCAGCTTCGTACACTGCAAATCCAACATCGCCTGCAGTAATAGCAGTACCGGGTTGCGAAAGGGTAACCCTTACAGCCCGGATAGTAGGAATGCTGAACCTATACCAAACCGATTTTTTATTTAATGCTGCTACAAATATAGCTGGAGCAAAAGTTTCGCCTGCTTGTACTGTAGCCAATGAAATGTCAACAGGGGTGATGGAAAAAGTGCCCAGGCCATATCCACTGGAAGGAATATTAATGACAATTGCTCCGTTGCAACTATCATTAGCAGGTTGTGCCTGCGCTTTATTTCCAAAGGCTAAAATGCTAATAATAAAAATGGATAAAAATTGCCGCATGAAATATATAATAATCGATGATTTTGAAGGATGTTAAAACTATATTTTTTGTTGCAAACAGGGAGTATTTTACAACCGATCTGCCTCAGCTTGATCATGGCTAGCCTGGATCTTTAATTAAAACGGTTAAAAATATAAAACTGGATTAAAACCGCTCATTCATAGAATCAGTTGGGCTAATG
>JBBKXU010000166.1:0-3602 GCA_037969645.1 Ferruginibacter sp.
GCAAAAAGGCTGTTAATTCCAATGCTGTTTGCCAGTCTGAGGGCGTTCTTTGCAATATGCCTAATTCTTTCGCAACCCTTGCCACATGTACATCTACGGGGCAAATTAGCTGCGCCGGTAAAATGTTTTTCCAGATTCCGAAATCAACAGCTTTATCATCGCTGCGTACCATCCATCGTAGATACATATTTAATCTTTTGCAGGAAGATTTTTTTTCGGGAGAGGCAATATGTTTTCTGGTGCGTTCGGGAATATGAGGTAAGGAAAAAAAATAATGATAAAATCCTATCAGTGCATTTTCTATGGTTACATCATCTTTTGCCATCCATTTAGTAAATGCGTTTTCAAGCGAATTATGTTTTGAGTAGTGCATTTTAAAAAATGAAATGCAGTACAACAAATCGGTTGCATTAAAAGTGCGGTGCTTAAATGAGAGTAATTTTTTAAGATCATTATCTGAGTGATGCAGGCAGAAATGGTGGGGTGCGTTATCCATCAAGTTCATCAACTCTTTAGATTTGTTGATGATAGTGGTACGGTTGCCCCAGGCAAAAATGGCGGCAAAAAACCCGGCAATTTCTATATCCTGTTTTTTTGTAAACAGATGTGGAATGCAGATGGGATCATCTTTGATAAAAGACGGGTTATTGTATAATGTAACCTTGTTGTTGAGAAAAGTATTTATTTTATTCCTGTCAGTCTTCACTTAACAGCCTTTTAATAATCTTTACGCCCAGCCCATCGGCAGCGGCATTTTTGTTAAATTGATTAAGTATGACAACTACCGCCTTAGATTTTCCTTTTACAAAAGCGCAGAAAGTTGAAAACCCGTATGTGCCGCCATTGTGCCAGTAAATTGTGGGCTCATCTTTAAGATGTAAAATATGCCAGCCAAGGCCAATACCAATCTGCGAATTCATCGAAACTGTTTGGGTAGTTAATTTATCTACAATGGTTTTTGATTTTTCCGATTGGGGGAAACACATGTTTTGCAGATAGTCAAGCATTTGAGTTCCTGAGTATTGTAAACCACCACAGGGAGTCAGTACATTCATTTTCCAGAAATCCGATTTTTCTATTGCAGAAAAATAACCCTGACTTTTGTTTCCATTACCGGCAGCACCATGAAGTTTTTTTGTAAATGGCAGAAAAATATATTCGCTTATAAGCTGCTCATAAGTTTTACCGCTGATGCTGGCCGCTAAAACTCCAGCCAGACCTGCACCAAGATTTGAATAATTGCTATTGCCGTCTGGTTTTGGCTCACAGGTTTTTAAATAGGCGAATAAATTGTCCGACGAATAATCTTCGTAAGGTTGTTTTTCATTGACAGGTTTCATATTGTCGGGCAGCCGGGGTAAACCAGAAGTGTGGTTCATCAAACTTAAAAAACTGATGTTGTCGAGATTTTTATTCTGCTGAACAGAATCGGGCAGGTATTTGAGAATCAGATCGGTTTCTAAAATATTTTTTTCTAACAATACCGCCATCAAAACATAAGCTGTAAAAGTTTTGGTTATGCTGCCTATTTCAGAAACAGTTGTGGAATCAAAACGTAATTGCTTATCCGGTACTGCAAATCCGGCATTATAATAGCTTTTCTGGCCATTATTTAAAACAGCAACAAATACACCGGGCAATTTTTCTTGCTTATATAAATCATCGGCAGTTTGCTGCACATAAGTTGCTACCGGCTCTTTGTCTTTTTGTGCATAGGAGCAGTTTAAACCTGTTATTCCCAAAAATGCTATTACAAGCCAGTATTTTTTCATAATAGTTTATTTAACCAATTGCGTTATTCAAATCTTCTATCAAATCATCCGCATCTTCAATGCCAACACTTAATCGAATTAAACCATCGGCCAGGCCGTTTTTAATACGCTCCTCACGTGGTATGCTGGCATGTGTCATACTTGCCGGGTGATTGATCAGCGATTCAACACCACCCAAACTCTCGGCCAACGAAAATAAATGAGTAGATGTTAGCACTTTATTAGCCGCTTCAACAGACTCATCTTTTAACACAAAACTGATCATGCCGCCAAAACCACGCATTTGTTTTTTGGCAACGGCAAATCCTGCACTATCTTCAAAACCGGGCCAGTAAACTTTGGCAACTTTTGGATTGTTCTTTAACCAATGTGCAATTTTTTCGCCGTTCTCACAATGCTGCTTCATACGCACATGCAGGGTTTTAATACCTCTTAAAACTAAAAAACAATCCATGGGGCCGGGCACTGCACCGCAACTTTTCTGTATAAAGTATAATTTCTCTCTCAGGTCGGCATCGTTCATCATTAATGCACCTTGTATAACATCACTGTGTCCGCCTAAATATTTTGTAGCTGAGTGCATGATAATATCTGCGCCATGGTCTAACGGGTTTTGTAAATAGGGCGATGCAAAAGTATTATCAACGCAGAGTATTGTTTTTGCCGCTTTTGATATGGCAGCTATTGCTTCAATATCAGTTATATTCATCAACGGGTTTGTTGGTGTTTCAAGCCAAATGAGTTTGGTTTTAGCTGTAACGGCAGCCTGAACATTTGCAGGATTCGTAGTATCTACATAAATAAACTTTATACCAAAGCGTTCCCAAACCTTTGTAAATAAACGGTAGCTGCCACCATACATATCGCTGGCTGCAATTACTTCATCGCCGGGAGTTAATAATTTTATAACTGCATCGGTAGCGGCAACACCACTTCCAAAAGCTAAACCAAATTTTGCATTTTCAATGGCAGCATAAGCATCTTCCAAAGCCTTACGTGTTGGATTCTGACTACGGGCATATTCATAACCCTTATTTTTTCCGGGAGCTTCCTGCACATAAGTACTTGTTTGATAAATGGGGGTCATAATAGCTCCTGTACTTGGATCGGGCTCTGCGCCGGCATGAATAAATTTAGTAGCAATCTTCATTTGTATAGTAATTTTTGGATGATTAATTAAGAAATGCAAAGGTGAGAAATTAAAAGGGATTTGCAAGTCATATTACCTGGGCGGCGCATAAGTAGCGCCAGTCGTAATTTTTATCAGCATGGGCGGCCAGGGGTTCCACCTTATTGTCACGCACTTTTTTATCAAGAATGCCTGCATTAACCAGTTTTCTTTTGGCTTCCTGTATATATTCTTCAACAGCAGGATCCCGCATCCATTTTTTCTGCGGAGGTTCAAAGCCAACTTTTTCTTTGCGCCAGACAATTTCATCGGGCAGTTTTTTATTCATCGTTTGTCTTAGCAAAAACTTGGTCCAGCCATCATGCATTTTTAATTGCGAGGGCAGAGAAAAAACAAACTCCACCAGCTCGTGGTTTAAGAACGGTAGCCGCACTTCTCTTCCATGCGCCATACTGTTGCGGTCGGCAAAACGTAAAAGCTCTTCCAACCCCATTTCGGTGGTGTTAAAATGAAGGATGTCGTTCAATTTTGTTACAATTGGTTTGTGAATGCCTTCCCAATCACGGCCGGCAGTTAATTTCAAAAAATCGGCACTGATATCGGGATGAAGTATCGTTTTATGGTACTCATTTTTTTCTAATTGCATAGCTGCATGTGACGGTAGGAACGCAGCAACTATTTTTTTTAAACCCCACCTGAAT
>JBBKXU010000167.1:0-5073 GCA_037969645.1 Ferruginibacter sp.
ATCATTCAGACAGAGGTTCTCAATATTGCTCACACCAATATGTAAACCTGTTGCTGGAAAATAATATCGGAATCAGCATGACCGAAAACGGTGATCCATATGAAAACGCTTTGGCAGAAAGAATGAACGGAATATTAAAAACAGAATTTAATCTTTATAACAGCCAGCTTGGTTTTGAGCAAACAGGTAATCTAATAGGTAAATGTATCAATGCATATAATGGCTTAAGGCCACATGCAAGTTGTGATTACATGACACCTGATGAAACTCATTTAAAATCAGGACAACTTAATAAAAGATGGAAGAACTACAACCGGAATTATAATCATGAAAAACCAGCTGTATAGCAATTGCAGGATTAAAAATTATATTTGTATAACCAGAACAGGATTTATTTAATAACCTGTATAGTTATTTTAGGACGAGTCAAAATTTTAACTTGAAGTATACCTGCTGTATAGCTAATGTATGGCTAATGTATGGATAGAGTATGAAATAATTATGTTAAATAAGCATTTGTCATCCAAACCGGCAAACCGATCTACCACCCCGGCACAGGCTTCAGGCGTAACCGATAAATACCCACCAGCACGCACTTAATGCTCCCAAATTTGTGTAATTTGTTCAGCGAATTAATGCTCAAAAACTTCATTATGAAAAAACATATCTTTTTTGCTGGCCTGTTTTTCTTTTGTGCCAATATCGCATTTGGCCAATTTGGATTTACGTTACCGCAAATAAATCCTTACATAGGCGATAATATGAAATGGGGCCTAAAAAACGAGCGTGATGTGGTCGTTATGGAAGCTAAATACGACAGTATACACCGGTTTTTTGATGGCATTGCCGTCATTCGCATAAATGGTAAATTTGGTTTTTTAGACAAGACCGGCAAGGAACTTGTTGCACCCAAATATGATAAGGTTAACACGTTTTCCGAGCCAGGATTTGCCGCGGTTATGATCAATAAAAAATGGGGCTTTGTTGACAAAACCGGAAAAGAAATTACGCAACTTATGTATGATGAAGTTGGCAGCTTTTACAACCAACGTGCCCGTGTTGGCATCAACAAAAAATATGGGTTTATTGACAAAACCGGCAAAGAAGTTGTTGCACTCAAATATGACGGTGCCGGTCACTTTTCAAGAGGTCTTTCTTTAGTAAGGTTGAATTATAAGTATTGTTTTATAGATAATACCGGCCGGGAACTCACGCCTCCAAAATATGCCCTGGTGGATATTTTCTCAGATGGGCTAGCAAAAGCCATGCTGGATGGCAAGTATGGATATATAGGAGATACCGGAAAAGAAGTAATCGATTTTATTTATGATAAAGCCGAACCATTTAAGGGTGGCAAAGCTTCAGTAACGGTTGCAGGAAGAACTTTTTACATTGATAAGAATGGGAAGGAGATAAACTAAAAGAATAGCCTTATTTTGTCATTTCGACGCAGGAGAAATCTACCATAACAATCTGCCATTCAGGCCAGTTTTCTGGCTAAAAAATCAACTATAATAGAATACGAAGTTTTACACTACTTTTGCCCCGTAATATCAAGCAATATATGAGATCAATTCATTATGTACGGCTATTAGCCGTTTGTACAGTGATTCTTTATTCATGTACAAAAAATCCCGAAGTTGTAAATACGCAATTGGGTTTACCAACCGTTATTTCTACAGAGATAACTGCTGTTACAGGCAGTTCTGCTGTTAGCGGTGGAAAAATCAGCAATGAAGGTGCTTCGCCTGTAACTGCACGTGGTATTATCTGGGGTAATGGTACTTCAATAATTGCCACTACCGTTGACGGCGCCGGCACCGGAACTTATGCAAGCAATTTAACCAGCCTGTTACCTTACACCAATTATTTTGTAAAAGCCTATGCTACCAATGCCAATGGTACCGCTTATGGTAATTTAATAAGTTTCAAAACGGGCGACATAGCACCCTCGCCACCAACAGATGATGATGCGCTGAACCTGGGTAACCCAACCAACGCATTACCTTATACATCTTTTCCCGAAAATTATTTGAAGAATAACAACTTTTATAAATTGGCTTATAGTCAAAGCCGTGGTTTACCTGTATGGGTAGCCTGGCATCTGCAACGTGAAGATTTAGGTTCTACACCAAGACAGGATGATTTTAGAGCCGATGTGAACTTACCCAGTGGCTGGTACCAGGTAAATAATACCAGTTACTCCAGCAGCGGATTCGACAAAGGGCATAATTGCCCCTCGGCCGACAGAACTTTAAGCATAGCTGCCAATTCTTCTACTTTTTTAATGACCAATATGATACCCCAGGCGCCCACCCTTAATCAGGGACCATGGGCCGGGCTGGAGGATTTTATCCGTAACAGTCTGGTAGGCACTAACAACGAGGCGTATATATTTATGGGCAATTTTGGTGTTGGTGGTTATAACACATCCAACACACTCGTAAATTATCTTGATGGCGGTAACATAGCTATTCCGGCTAAAATATGGAAAGTGATAGTGATTTTACCCAAGGGTAACAACGATCTCAGCAGGTTAAGCAACGCTACTACAGTATTAACTGTTGTTATGCCAAATGATAACAGACTGTACACCAACGGCGGCACCAACCTCTGGAGAAATTACAGTACATCAGTAGCCGCACTCGAAACTGAGGCAAATGCTTCAGGTGTGCCACTCAATTTATTCGATAGAGTAGATGCAAGCCTGCGCCCCGTGTTAAAGGCAAAAATTTACTAGTAGACAAACAGCTTTTAGGTTTAAAGAGCATAATAATATTTACAATAGGGTTAATATTTAAGCCACTGTATGCAATTTAATTTTTCGTTAAGTGCAATAAAAATTTCCTGTATTTACAGAATAGGAGTATTTTTAAGCATTGATTAATTGATTTTTTAAACTTTTTAAAACAACAAATACAATGAAAGCACTTTTAATTGCCACAGTTTTAACTGCTGCTGTTTTTACTTCTGCAAATGCACAAGAAGCAGTTAACGATCTTCCTGCCGCTAAAGCTACTATGACTAAGGCCGATAAAGAAGCTGTCAAAGCTAAAAAAGAGGCTGATCTGGTTGAAGCTTTTACCAAAGCCGGTTTAACCACCGACGAGCAGACAAAATGCAGGGCCATACTTGATGAAAGTAACGAAAAAACAAAACCTATTAAGGCCAATCCAGATGATACTGAGGCAGGTAAAAAGGAAAAATTAGACGTTATTTACAAAGACCGCAATGATGCACTGAAAGCTGTAATGGGCGATGCTAAATACAAAATATTTAAAGCTACCCAGAAAGCACAGAAAGAAGCGGCTTCAACCAAAGACTAGTAATTACATGGGGCTGCTGTTTTACTAATTGTACCAGCAGGCGCTACATATAATTTGAATGGTTCGTAGAGATACGAGCCATTTTTTTATAGCCATATCTGAGCACGAAGAAAGCGGTAACGAAATACCTGTATTGAAAACGAATTTTTGTCATGCTGAGGAACAGCCTGTTCCGAATCGTCGGGAAACATCTCCCACGTTACAACTCGTTATACCTAATAAGCAAACTCGCTTAAGAAAAACTGACTTCATTTGTACCGCAGCAAATAATAAGTTTTCAAAATAACTCCCAACTCCATATTTTCGTATTAAAGATTACCTGAAGCGTAATCAATTTTTACATTAATCCAACTCTACAAGAATGAAATGTATAGTAACAACATGCCTGTTTTTGGTTTTTGCTTTTAAAGTAACAGCACAAGATGTTGAGCAACTTATTATTTCGCAAGATGTGGAGAATTTCTGGCAGGCATACGATAAAATCATAACTACCAAAGACAGTATACAACAACACAATTATCTCAAAACATTATTTCTTGACAAAGGAACACCGGGATTAACAGCCATTATGATGGTTAGAAATTATACAGCCCAGTCTTATATTGATGCCATAAATAATTATCCGCAGTTCTGGACATCCATCAGACAAAACACATTTAAAGCAAAGGAATTTGCCAGCGATATTGAAGCAGATATCGCCAAAATAAGAAATATATACCCGCATTTAAAACCCGCAAAGCTATATTTCACTATGGGGGCTTTTCGTACAGGCGGCACTACATTAGATAGTATGGTATTAATTGGCAGCGAAATAGCCATGGCCGATGAAAGTACTGTTACCACTGAGTTTCCGCATCAGCTGGCACATTTACCTACCTATTATAAAACAAACCCAATTAAAAGTGTATCGTTTAATAATACACATGAATATATTCACACGCAGCAAAAAACAACCATTGGCAATACCTTATTGGCTCAATGTTTAATTGAAGGCGTTGCCGAGTTTGTAACTGTTCTGGGAACAGGCAAACCATCTATGGCGCCGGCATTAACTGTTGGTAAAAACAATGAGGGTAGGGTAAGAGAAATCTTGACCAGGCAATTGTTTAATTCGTTTACCGATTTTTGGTTTTATAGCAATGCCGATAATGAATTTAACGTAAGAGACCTTGGCTATTATGCCGGATATGCCATCTGCGAAAAATATTATAACCAGGCCGCCGATAAACTGCTGGCTATAAAAGAAATGATTGAACTGGATTATAATAATGAAACAGACCTGTTGAAATTCGTTGATCAATCGGGTTACTTCACCAAGCCAGTTAACAAAATAAAAAAGCAATTCGAAAAAACGCAACCAAGGGTTACCGCTATTAAAGAGTTTAAAAATGGTGCTACTAATGTTAGCGCCGGCATCACACAAATCACGTTTACTTTTTCCGAGCCCATGGACGATCGTTACCGTAGTTTTGAACTAGGCCCATTGGGCGAAAATAACTTACTCAGGCTTACCAAGTTTCTTGGCTTTACCGCCGATAAAAAATCGGTAAGCTTTGAAATAGCGCTAAAACCAAACCAACAGTATCAAATAATAATTGGCAGTGGATTTAGAAGCGGTACTACCTATCCCGTTTCATTGCAGCCCTATTTAGTAAATTTTACTACTGTGGCGAAATAGTAAGCCCACGAAATCCTCTTTTTAAAACGAATTTTTGGTATGCTGAGGACCGAAGCATCTCTAGCCGTC
>JBBKXU010000168.1:0-5894 GCA_037969645.1 Ferruginibacter sp.
TTTTATATCATTTAAATATTGAATTTATAGCGAGGAAACGAAGTCCATAACCTCAGAAAACGACTTTTTAAGGTATATGGGAGGTACTATTTTTTTGGCGTAAGTCTGGGTTAATTGGCCAGATATAATTACTGGCGTATCGTTGAACTTTTTAGTCAATGAAGAAATGAACTTATCGAAATTAAATTTACTGCAACAGGAAGTTAAATGAGTATAGATATAATCAGGCTTTTTCAATTTGGTTACAAACTCGGTATCTGCAATTGAAATGCTGCTGCCCAAGTATATACAATTTACGCCTTTGGTTTTTAGGATATAATGCACAAATAACAGTCCGAGTTCATGATATTCACCCTCAGGTAAAAAAAGCAAAACCGATTTATCTACTTTAACAGGGCTTTCGGCGTTTTGAATACCTACTATTAATTTTTGACGGATGATATTGGACACAAGATGTTCCTGTGCCGGGTTTATATGGTTGGTTACCCACAATATGCCAATTTTTTCGAGGTAAGGAAATATGATTTGAGAGATTGTTTTTTCAATACCTCTGGCAGCAATGAAATCGTCCAATACGGCTTCAAAACTTTCCATATCCAGATCAATCATATTTTGAATAAGGGTATTTACAATCCTGTCCTGCTGAGCTTCAAGCTGATTAAGAGAAAGAATTTTTTCTTTAATTGCCGCCTCATCCATTTTATCAATATGCGAAATCTTAAACCCGAATTTATTTAACAAGGCAACGTTGAGTAATTTTTTCAGTTCTTCGTTGTTGTAATATCTAATATTTGTATCGGTACGGTCGGGTTTTAAAAAAGAGTAGCGTTGCTCCCATATACGAATAGTATGGGCCTTTATACCCGATAAATTCTCCAGATCTTTAATGGTAAACGAATGCATTTGCTAAAATTTTACTATGCTTAAAACAGTCATTTGCCCAATTTGTTTAAATACAGATCAGGATTTGTTTAACAAAGTTAACGTTTTGGCTAAAACTCACGGACTGGCAGCCCTTTGAAGATTTTATCTACCAGTTGGTTATTGGGGAACAATATGGACCATGCCGTTAAAAATATGATCTTAAAATCGGTTAACAAAGATGCATTTTTTCGATACCAAAGTTCCAAAGCGCCTTTATACAGATAAATATTTGCATACATGGCTTTAGGATCTTCTGCTTCCGACACCATTCTTTCTTCATCCCTGAAAACGATTGACCCAATACCTGTCATACCCGGTTTTCGATTATAAATCTCCTTTTGCACAGCTTCCGGATAAAGCTTAAAACTCACTTCCATCAAAGGCCTTGGCCCTACAATACTCATGTCTCCTTTTAAAACATTGATGATCTGCGGAAGTTCATTTATCTTGGTAATTCGTAATATACGGCCAAACCTGGTTACTCTTGGATCGTTTCGTAAGGTAATTTCTTTAGTGCCTAAATTGGGACTGTTCTGCAGCATAGTAGCGAATTTCCATATACTAAAAATGCGATTTTTATATCCTACCCTATTTTGAAAATAGAAAATTTTATGTTCGCCGGTAAGTAAGAGAATAATAATAGAAGGAACAAATAAAGGAGACAGGAGTATTAATGCAATAATTGCAATGAGGATATCGGTAAGTCTCTTTATTAGTTTGTACATAACAATTGTTGTTCGTTGAAAGTTGTTCGTTGTTCGTTGTTCGGCTCTAGGGCTTAAACAGTAAGCGCTACGAACAACGTTCAACTTTTAACGTTTCTTAAAACACTTCTTTTATCTTTTCGCAAACTGCTTTCAAATCTGCATCAGTAATATTTGTTGAACAAGGAATGCTTAAACAACGTTGATAAACATAGTCTGATTGATTGTCTTTGTTATAAAAAATATTATCTGTGAACATGTTTAGCTGATTCATAGGTACCCAAAACGGGCGGCTTTGCATTTTATTATCGTTCAGAATTTTCAACACTTCTTTTTGCTTCTCCGTCATGATCGTGGGTAACCAGCAATTAGGATCTACGTCTTCATTTACTTCTTGAAATTTGATATCGCCAACCTCCTGTAATTCATTTTTATAAAAAGTCATTATCTCTTTCTTGCGCTGTATAAAACCGGGTAATTGCTCCATTTGCGCCACGCCCATTGCCGCTGCAACGTTTACCAGTCGGTAGTTGTAGCCAATGGCATCATGTTT
Organism: Ferruginibacter sp.; assembly: GCA_037969645.1. GTDB lineage: Bacteria > Bacteroidota > Bacteroidia > Chitinophagales > Chitinophagaceae > Ferruginibacter. Next base: position 2,182 of record JBBKXU010000168.1, read on the forward strand.
ATACTCAAAGGGATCGCTTTTTGCCTGTGTTGTTAAATGCTTGGCTTTTTTTGCCAGCGCTTCATCATTGGTAACAATCATACCGCCGCCGCCGGTGGTAATTATTTTGTTACCATTGTAACTGAAGGTACCCATTAAACCAAAGTTACCCGCATGTATTCCTTTATAATATGACCCAAGTGCTTCTGTACTATCTTCAATTACGGTCACGTTATTTTTTTGTGCAAGCGCTATCAGCCTGTCCATATCACAGATATTACCTAATACATGCACAGGCATTAAAACTGGTATACGTCTGCCATCTTTTTTATGATAACAAACATTGTTGCGTTGCTCAGTTTCTTCCTCAAAAAATTGCTCTAATAAATCAAGATCAATCTGCCATGTTCCGGGGTGGGTATCAATCAATATAGGATCGGCGCCGGTATATTTTATAGAATTACAGGTTGCGATAAACGTAATATTTGCCGTAATTACATAATCATCGGCATTAACACCCATCATGACCAGGCATATATGTAAAGCCGTTGTGCCGCTGCTGGTTGCCACAGCGTATTTAGTACCGGCAAATTCAGCACTCAACTTCTCAAACTGGTCAACATAGGCACCCACACTACTAACCCAGCCCGTATCCAGGCAGTCTTTAACGTATTTCCATTCGTTGCCGGCCATATTAGGGCCGCTGAGTAAAAGCATGGGTCTCTGTTTTGCTGTGCAAACCTAAATAAAAAAAATGCTCCTGCCTAAAGCAGGAGCAAATCATCAGGTAATTTTTTTATTGTGCCAGTCATCAAATATTTCTGAACTTTTGGGCAAATGAGTCAGTTACAATCCCGGTTTTTAAAAGCGTATAAATTTCCTTTACGCCATCGGGCACTGTTTTAGTGATGGTAAAGCCGAGTTCGTTTTTAATCTTATCAAAATTTACGCGGTAATCTCTTGGGTCTTCACTACTATCTACATAATTAACGGTAACATTTGGCACTACCTTACAAACTTCGTTAATAATCATTCCTTTGTTGTAATTCTCTTCGGTATTGCCTACGTTAAACACATTAGCTTTTACTTTCTCTACCGGACTTTCCAGCACCAACACCACCGATCTTGCCAAATCATCAACATGGCAATAAGGCCGCCAGAACTGCTGCCCCCATATCTCCTGCTCACCATGCACAGCCGCATTACGGGTAAATTCATTCACCGTTAAATCAAATCTTATTCTTGGAGAAAAGCCATACACTGTGCTGAAACGCAAAGCGGTACAGCTCATGGCACTATCTTTCTTTTCTTCCAGTAAATATTTTTCGAACTTAACTTTTAATTCGGCATATAAAGAAACAGGATTAAGCTCCGAAGTTTCAACAACAAAAGATTCCGGATCGGGCATTTTACCATAATTGCTGCAGGTACTGGCAAATACAAAACGTTTTACGCCAGCAACTTCGGCCAAATTAAATAACTGAACTGCGCCATCCCAATTGGTTTCATTGGCTTCATCGCTGTATTTTTTACAGGCGGGGTCGCCAACTATAGCTGCTAAATGTGCAATTGCGTCAATGCTCTTTAAGGCCTCTTCAACATCGGTTGCATTACGAACATCCCCTTTTACAAATTCAAAATTGGGATTAAGCATCACGTCATACAAAGCATCGCCACCAAATTTTAAGGAGTCGAAACCTCTTACCTGGTAACCTTTTGCCAGCAGCTGGCGAACCAAAACAGAACCAATATATCCGGCGGCACCTGTAACCAATACTTTCATAATTTGTATATATTTTGCGTTGCAAAGATAAGGGTTTGGATAGAGTTGGAATTGAGTTAGGTGACCAGAGTCGGTAATTGGGATTTTGCAATTATTTTGCAGGCACCCCAACAACTGTCGTATTATCCGCTACGTCTTTAACGACAACAGCGCCGGCACCAACCATGGCATTTTTTCCTACGTTTATGCCCTGTTTTATAACTGCATTAGCGCCAATAAAAGTTCCGCTGCCAATTTTTACATTACCGCACAATACTGCACCGGGGCCAATATGGGCAAAGTCGCCAACAACACATTCATGTTCTATTATACAACCCGTATTACAAATTGCTCCTTTACCAATTGTTGCCAAAGGATTAATGGTAACGTTGGCTGCAATCATTACGCATTCTGCTGCAATAATTACAGAAGAATCAATTACTGAAGTTGGGTGTATAACACTAGCTACTGATAAGTTTTGTTGACGCAGGTTGTTATAAATTTGATTGCGGAGCAGATTATCGCCAATGGCAATAAAGCAGCCTTCCAGCCTGATGGCAGCAAGAGCTATCTCAGAAAGTTCAGTTCCATAATACGTCAGCTTAAATGGATTGTATTCTTTTTCAATCACATCGCAATAGCCGGTAACTTTATTACCAGTGGCAAGTACAATGCCATAAACAACAAAAGCATGACCGCTGTAGCCTATTAAAATCATTTTCGTTTTTATTATTCGTCTAATTTACCAAGCTTTTATAAGCCTCCAGCATATTTTGCCAGATATTTTCCCGCCGGTAATTTTCTTTTATTACATTTTGTAATTGATTGGCCATTATTTGCATCTGTTGCGGATTGTCCAACGCATACTGTAAAAGTTTAAGCAGCTGTTCTTCATTGCCCTTATCGAAAATTAAACCTGTTTCATTATTGGTTACAATATCAATATTGCCGGTAATATGGCTACAAATGACTGGCAGGCCCATAGCTCCCGCCTGCAGCAATACGTTTGGAAACCCTTCACGGTGTGAAGGGAAAACGAACAGATCAGCCAGCTGCATGTAATATTCAACCTGATTGGTCCAATTTACATGTAGGATTGAAGGATTGATTTCAATTTCATGCAGCGTATCGGCAGGCAGCGGATCTAAGGCTGCTTCGAATTCGCCCACCAAAATCAAAATTAAATTGTCATGACTGCTTTGCAATTGGGTAAATATATGTACCAACTCTACAATTCCCTTGTCTTTAACAAGCCTGCCAATGCAAAGCAGATAAATATCGTCATTCGAAAAATTGATTTGTTTCTTAATTTCACTGCTGATATTTTTATCGAGAGCTGCTTTATTAAACCGGTTTATATTTATTCCATTAGTTGAGCCTTTTGCAATAATGTTCAATTTATTTTTTTTGCAAAGTTCCTTTTCATTGATAAACTGCAATAAAGAATTGCTGTTTGGCCACACATGATTGGCGGCCCAATAAGTCAGCCTTTCAATAAACTTCAGAAGCCGATACTTAAAACCTGTTTCTGCCATGAGCGGCATACCGGCCACCGTATGTATTCTTACTTTTACACCCGTTAATTTAGCAGCCAACATGCCCAGCAAACCTGCCTTGGGCGTATGTGTATGCACAATATCGGGCCGCTCTTTTCTGAATATCTTAATTAACCCGAACAAACATTTCAAATCCTGAAACGGCGTTATCTTTCTGGTCATGGGCACCACAATATGCCGGCATTGTTCGATTTCAATTACATCAGACAATTCCTTACCGTCGGCACTTATCATCAACACATCAAAACCATTGGCGGCCATAAAACGCATTTGACCCGGCAGTAAATACCTTAATGCCATGGGCACAGTTGTAATGCGAATCAATTTTTTATGTTTGGAATTCTCAAGCAAAGGAATAGCTTATTATTATTTCGTTTATCCAAAAATAACTTCATATTATTGAAAGACGGTTAGAA
>JBBKXU010000169.1:0-8388 GCA_037969645.1 Ferruginibacter sp.
AATGTGTGAAATAATATAAAACTTAGCCAATAAAATTATTATTATATTTATTTTGCGCACTCAAAACACATTACTTAAACTAATTAACATGAAAAAAATAGTATTCTGTATAACCGTTATTTGTTGCCTGACTTCATTTAGTTTAGGTGACAAAAGCAAAGAGTTTAAAAAACTGCATGCACTGGAAGGTACCTGGAAAATGAATGGTAAACGTGGAGCCGTTTATGAGGAATGGAAAAAAGTGAACGATAATTTATTGCGGGGAAGAAGTTATTTTTTGAGAGGAACTGATACGCTCGTTACTGAGCATGTCTCCTTAACAAATTCTAAAGCAGGTATTTTTTATACCCCGGCTGTTGAAGATCAAAATAACAAACAGCCTATCCCTTTTAAAATGACGAAAGCTGAAGGCAATGCGTATTATTTTGAAAATCCAGAACATGATTTCCCTAAGCGTATCGTCTACAATTTGGTTACTGCAGATTCCGTGCATGTTTATATTGACAATGGAACCGAGGTTGGCAAAAGACAAAACTTTCATTTCAAAAGGCAATAGATAATGCAATACAGTTTAGAAAGGTCATACGAAATACTTGATAGAACACCTGCCGTGCTGCAAGCATTGCTTTCAGGTTTGCTAGATGTCTGGGTAATGCCCAATGAGGGTCAGGATACATTTTCGCCTTACGATGTAGTTGGTCATTTAATACACGGCGAAAAAACCGACTGGACGGTCAGAATAAAAATGATACTTGAGTTTGGCAACACGCAAACATTTATAAAATGGAACCGAGTAGCTATGTATGAAGAGAGCGAAGGAAAATCGTTGCAACAGTTACTTGATGAATTTGCAGCGATAAGAAATGAAAATATGACCTGGTTCCGGTCTTTGAAATTAACAGAAACTGATTTTGATAAAAAAGGAATGCATCCCGTTTTAGGCGATGTTACATTAAGAAATTTATTGGCTACCTGGGTAGTACATGACCTTACACATATAGCACAAATAACCAGGGTAATGGCAAAACAATATAAAACCGAGATGGGGCCATGGTCTGAGTTTTTCCGTATTCTAAACTTCTAAATAGATAATTATGCAATCATCAGCAACAACAGTAGATCAGTACATTGCCGAATTACCAGAAGAAAGGCAAAAAGTAATTTCACAGTTAAGAAAGCAAATCAAAAAGAATCTGCCCAAAGGGTTTAAGGAATGCATGGGCTATGGAATGATTGGTTATGTGGTGCCGCATTCTATGTATCCTGCAGGGTATCATTGTAATCCCAAAGATCCGCTGCCATTTATGAATCTGGCATCGCAAAAAAACTTTGTGGCGGTATATAGCATGGGTATTTACAGCAATCCTAAACTGTTAAAATGGTTTACAGATGAATACGCAAAAGCAGGCGTTGGAAAATTAGATATGGGCAAAAGCTGCATCCGTTTGAAAAAAATGGATAAGATACCGTATGAATTATTTGGACAACTGGCAAGCAAAGTAACGCCGGATGAATGGATAGCATATTATGAAAAAGTAATAAAAAAGTAAACTATGAGTAGCGAAGTAATAGATAAAGCATTACAGACACAAATTGACAATATTGAAAAAAACAGTGGTAAAAAACTGAAAGAGTGGATAAGCATTGTTAACAAAAGTGGTTTTGAAAAGCATGGTGAACTGGTAAAATTCTTAAAAGAAAAACATGGTTTTACGCATGGCAATGCAAATACAGTAGCGCATTTTGCAAGACAATCGCATGCAGGGGCTGCAGAAAATGAAACTGACTGGATTGCCGAGCAATACAATGGCAAGGAGAATATGAAACCCTGGTATGACAAACTGATGAATGCTATCAATAAGTTTGGAAAGGATGTGGAAGTGGCTCCAAAAAAAGCTTACGTGAGTTTACGGCGTAAAAAGCAATTTGCCATTATACAACCATCTACCAAAACAAGAATGGATGTAGGTTTAAATATTAAGGGAGTTGCTCCATCGGGTAATGTAGAAGCAGCAGGCAGCTGGAATGCGATGTGTACACACCGAATAAGAGTGGAAGATGAAAAGACAATTAATAAAGAGCTGATTGGATGGATAAAACAATCTTATGATCAGGCCGGTTGAGTTAAAACTATATACATAAAAAAATCCCGAAGCTTTTGTTTCGGGATTTTTTATTACAAATATTTCAGAATGATTATTTCTTTCTGGTCGATTTTATCTCCATCATTTTATATTCTTTTCCTGTTTTAGGATCGGGACCATACATCACCATATTTTGTGTATTATCATCAACTATGGTAAATACTTGTTTCATTGCACAAGTCTTTCCAGGTCTGCAAATATCAGGCATGATTCCATTAAGAGTACCTGTTTTTGTGGCTTCATCCCATGGTCCAGCCATAGTCATGATTCCGGTGCTCCAGGTATCAACCCACGTAGAGGAAAATTGTTTTGTAGCGTTGTCGTAAGCCAAGGTGCTTATACCCTCAAAAGGCATTCCCATCATGGTGCTGCTATGTTTGCTGCTTTGATAACGACCACCCAAGATCATTGAATTGACTGTAGTGCCCATTGATGTTTGCGGGGCAGCACCGTCGTACTCCCACCAAATGGTTTCTTCATTCCATGTGCCGTTCCATGATGCCATCATCTCATGCATTTTCCCAAGGGTACCATAATCCATCATGGCTTTCATCATAGTGGCTGAATCAACGGGCACCCAGGCTTCTTCATTTTTTGTTTCGGAGGTACCTTCGCTGGCCGGAGCGGGGTCTGTTTTACTTTCATTGTTACAGGCCGTTAGCAATAGTATAGCTGTGCAGGCTGTTAAAATAATTTTTTTCATATAGTTTTTGTTTTTTTGGATTGTTAAAGTACAAAATTTGCTGTAAAAAGAAAAGCCTATCCAACAATATCTTTGAGCACAGCTTCTATTCGCTGTTGCACATCATCATACGGGGTGTATCCTCTCGCTATCATAATAAATTTTAATTCGTCTGTTTGAATAAAGGCAGTGGGATAACCGGTTACCTGTAACTGTTTCATTAAAGCAAATTCGTAGTGAGCCATTTCTTTATATTCATCAGAACTTAACTTAGTGTAAAATGCTTCCGGTTGTATATTGTATTTATCTAACAGGTGGCGGTAAGCTTCATCATCATCCAAATCTCTGCCTTCAAAGTTTAATGCAGATTGTAGATCAGATGCAAATTCCAATTGTCTTTCAGGATAATATTCTTTTACAATACACAGGGCAATGGCAGGCTTTTCTGAATTCATCACCCAATCACTTCTATCGGGGTTATTAATATGCCATAAAAAATCTTCGCCATATTTTACCCCGGCATAATCTTCTACTGTTTTGTATTCTTTTTGTATAAAACTGGCAATCTTTTCAATGGGCATTACCTGTTCGCCGGTCATCATGCCGCCACTTAAAACTTCTACATCGAGATTATCTTTATATTCGGCCGCAATTTTTTTAATAACCGGACTAAAGCCGTAGCACCAGCCGCAGTAGGCATCGTAACAATAAATAAGTGTAGGTTTCATGATGCAAAGATACCAATCGATATCACTGAACAAACAGTTAATGTTTCCGGTTCAAAAAAACCAGACTGCTCTTTTGGAACGTCCGGCTTTGTAAAATGAGTTTAACTGAACTACTTGATAACTGCAATTTTTTGTGAAAACTGATCGCCATTGGTAAGCGTTATGTGTAAAAAGTAGATTCCGGGTTTGCCAATATCGAGTAAATATTGAGCATTGTTTGTAATATTGGAAAGCGTTAGTGAATTAACCATTTGTCCAGACGCATTCGTAACACTTAAGCTAAGGCCGGTATTATTTTTAATACCCTGAAGTTTGAAAGCAACACGCCCTGTTGATGTTGGGTTAGGACTGACGATTAACTTGATTCCGGATTTAATATCCGCATTTCTTGTTTCAGAATATTTAAACTGGCCTCCAAAATCCACGGCCTTAATACGGTAGTAGTTTCTGCCGCTTTCGGGTGTTAAATCATCAAAAGCATATTTATCTTTTCCACTTGCTGCCACAAAACCGATTGACACATATGTTCCCCCATCTGTTGATCTTTCTATTTCGTATCCCTGCAAACCCAGTTCCTGAGCAACGGCCCAGGCAAGGCTAATCTTTTTATTATCAACAGCTTTTGCCGTAAAAGATAAAAGCTGTACCGGTAAAACCGATGGGTCGACGCCAATGGCATACTGGCTGAAACTGGTATTGTTTAATCCGGTGGAGAAAAGGACGGTGCCAGTTCCGCCTGTACTGGTAACCACATCAGCATTATCAATTGAAGAGCCCCAGCTTAAACCGAAGTCGTTTGACTGGCGCTTATAAAGTTTTAATGCTGATGGGGTTGATACCATAACAGCGTTGGTACCCTTTATGTTATTAAATTTCATACTGGTAAGCGCTGCAAAGGTGCTGTTAGTACCGTAGTTTCTTATTACGAAGTAGGCATTTGGATTGCTGGGCAATGTAAATTGAGATGCCGGTTCATCCGATTGCGTATTGATTCGTGTTACAATCACATCGCCGTTTGGCTTATTGCCTGAACCAGGAAAGGTAATCTCAACCCCTGGTGCAGTAAAGTTTTTGGTACCTCCTGTTGTTACATTAATGCGCTGAAAAGTTCCCCCACCAACCGGAGCGGTTGATAGTGCTGATTTATCGGCAGTACCGGCAAGACTTGCATGCCTGCCACCTGTTTTATCGTAGGCTGGTTTTCCAGGCCCTTCATTAAACTGATAATAAGAAATTAACGATGCATCATTACCCGGTAAACTTCCTGCATTAGGATTGTTACGGGTCAGGTTCATCAGTTCCCTTATTTCATTGGTTGATAATGCCCTGTTGTAAATACATACTTCATCCATCAGTCCTTTAAAAGTGCGACTGGTATACCTGTCCATACCCATTAAAAAAGCCTGATTGAAATTAATTGCGGTATGTGTGTACGAACGGGTTACTGCAACACCATTTAAATAAAGACTGGAAGTTGTGGGGGTAATAACCATAGCAACATGTGACCATACATTAACGGGTATAGCCAATCCCGAATTGTATCCATAAGTTCCACCCTCATCGTTCCAGGTATAACCCAGGCGGCCCGAGCCATCGTAACTCAATCCGGTTGCACCATTATTTGCACTGAAGATAATACCCGCATTGGCAACCTGTGTTCCATTGGGCTTTATCCAGCAACTAAGGGTAATAGTATTGGTTGTAATATTTAATGGAGCTGATTGCTGTGCGTAATCACCAGGATTTGTTAAAGTAAGTACTTTGCCCGCAACCGTATCTACAGCACAATCTGTACCATCTACCTGAATAAAATTGGATAGCGTTTGCGTGCTGGTACCATAAGCATCAGTAACGGTTAATGAAACATTATAAGATCCATTTGCTGCTCCTGCATAGGATACCAGCGGGTTTTCGGCTGATGAGGTTGAAGGTGTTCCACCCGGGAAACTCCATGCCCATGTTGCAGATGTGTTACGTACGGTAGAATAATCTTTAAACTGCACCTGATCAAAACTCGAGCAAACTACTTTATTGGTACTGGCAGATATTTGTGCCTTTGGCGGAGAGATTTCATACAAATTATGTTCCCAGGCACCACGTGATGTACCTATTTTTAATTTACCCTGATTGTAATTGATGAACATAAATCGTACATCCAGCGTCGGCAAACCTGTTCCCAATAAAACCCAGTTGGGCATGCTGTTATTGCGGTAATAAATGCCGCTCTTGTTTCCTACATATACACCACCATTTGATCCACGCTGAAAAATAATTTTTGTATTTGGGTTTGATGACAAAATCGGATCTGTAAGATTTGTCCAGGCACCGCCGCCATTTGATGATTTTAAAACTTTACAGGTAGATTGTACACCACTATAAGTTATCCAAACCTGATTTGGGTCAACATCGCTTACAGCGATATCCGAGATATTGGTTTGTCCGCTGCTTTCGCCTGAGGTTGGCGTTACGTTTGTCCAGTTGGCGCCACCATCAGTTGTTTTCCAAACTGCATTATTGGTAAGGCCAACCACCACATACATGACGTTGGGGTTGGTCATACATATTTTTTCTCTGAAAACTTTTGCTCCAAATGTTTTCACAATGTAGATGGAGGCACCGTTATCATCTGTTCTGATGATTGAATTTCTCCAGGTTGTTAGATTAGGATTGCCGGCAGGATAACCACCGGCATGGTGTGTTACCAATGAATAGTATAGGTTGGGGTGGAATTCCATAGAATTAAAATAATCATAGATACCGCCGGCATCCAGCATATTGCTTTCGTTGATGAGGGTATGAACACCAGTGCGGAAATAACGATAATTGCTATAACCCTGGCTGTAAATATAGCGGTCGTCCAACGGGTTTACATCTGTATTTCCCTGATCGGCACCGGTTCCATTGTACCATTCAAACCCACTACCGTTTTCTTTAATCATTACGGGCCCGTGGTTGGCGCCAATGGCAACAATGTCTGATTTAAATGCCGAACCAAAACCCCAAAGCTCGTGGTTGCTAATGCTGTTGGTAACCGTTGTTATAGTAGTTCCGTTGTTTGTGGTAACGGCCGCTTCACCATCAGAACCAATAATTATTTTTCCGTTTACCATATCTATCGATCGGACATCACTATGTGTAGTTGCCGCCGAAGCAGCGAAGGAAACTCCATTATTAGAGGAATAATATATGTTATTGGGCAGATAAGTACCATAAGCCAGTTTGCTTTCATTAACCCTGTCCATGGTTATATCACCGTGGTGTATGCCTGTTGGATCGGTTAATCCGGTTAGCATATTCACTCTCATTAAATTATTTGTGCCATCCGAATTATTTAGTTTGTACAATTGTACAGCCTTATGCGCATAGGCATTTAAACCTGTGCCAATCGCTACATAAAACTGCGACGAATTGGCTGTAGAGAATAATAACTTTGCCCAGCCTACCACCTGGCCGTTGGCTGTAGGGTCTAATGTGATTGTTCTAAAAGCAGAGAAACTTGCTCCGGCATCTGAAGATTTATAAACAACAACCTGATTTGTGTTGGAAGAAGTAGAAAAACTTAAACAATAAACAACATTATTATCTGTCGTACTCCAATCCAGCATTTCACTATGGTTGCTGCAATCCCAAATGGAATAATTTGGCAGGCCGGTAACAATCGCCGACCAGGTTGTTCCTCCATCGGTGGTTCTGTAAATTTTATCGCTCCAGCGGGCAACAACAATATTTGGATTATTTGGGGCCACTGCAATATCATAGGCGGTACCGGTGTAACTGCCGCTCATAAGTGTTGTATTTGCCCAGGTCATTCCACCATCGGTAGATTTTATTACCCGGTTTTTTTGCATAGCATAAACAACCGAAGGGGTTCCGGTACATACATCAATATCATTATAAATTTCATCAGGCATATTGGTGTCAGTTAGCGTCCAGTTGGTACCGCCGTCAGTAGTAACCCATAAGCCGCCGGTTAAAAAAGCAGCAAACATTTTATTGGTATTGGTGGGGTCTAATCTGTTTAAATAAACATAACCACCATGATTACCAGAACCGGAATAGCCGGTAGTAGCACTATTTACCGGGCCAATCATGGTCCAGCTGCCAACAGTACGTGTTGTTGCCGTTACACCAGACGGACCGAAATTTGTTTTATTGGCAGCAAACCGGCTATCATCAAATGCGGGCTCATCCTGTACCTTGCCGTTTTTGTCGAGATAGAATATTTTAGTCTTTATCCAGCTTGCGCCCAATTCACGGGTTTTGCTATCTTCCCATTTGTGGTTTGCAAAATATTTATCATAAGCGTTTTTAACGACGAAATAATCAGCGCCTGACTTGTTCATACTTTTAAACCAGGCTTGATTTTTATGTTTTAATTCGTATTTTATGTCTTCTTTTTCGGATTCTTCTCTTATATTTTTATCAGGTTTTTGTACGGCCTTTTTCGGTTGTGCATTTGAACTTTGGAAGAAAAAAAAAGCACAAAATATTAAAATAGTAATACGCATATTAGGTTTTTATAGGATTGGCTGTTGTAAAAATAGATTCATGTTATTTAATTACCCGTACGTTAAACGTACCGGCAGCAGGATTTTCAGTAACCTTAGGTGAAAATCTTACGGTTACTGTATTCGCCGCACTTACCCAAGCCGTAAAAGTAGCCGTAGTAGTAACAGAACCTGCCGGGATGCCCAATATTACCGGATCTCCAACTGCGGCACCGGTAACAGCAATAGTTAAGTTTGAAACGGCAGATGACCCAGTACTTGGAAAATCTAATGTAGCAGAACCTTCTAAACTTTTATTAATCGTATAAGCATATGTTGCATCACTC
>JBBKXU010000170.1:0-4088 GCA_037969645.1 Ferruginibacter sp.
TCCGAGGGTTTCGCCTGATGGCAAATGGCTTACTTTCAGCGGTCGGCAGTTAGGTAATGCTGATGTGTTTGTAATGCCCGTGGCGGGCGGAGATATAAAACAAATTACGTTTCACAGCAGCAATGATGAAGTGAGCAGTTGGAGCTGGGATTCGAAACAGATTTATTTTCACAGCAACCGTGCAGGGCAGGTGTCGGGCTTTAAGGTGAGCATGAATGGCGGCAATGCACAAAGGGTTTTTGGCGATTACTTTTTTCAATTCGATCATAATTTAGTTGAACACCCAACAACGGGTGAAATATTTTTTAATGATACATGGGAGAGTTTTAACCAGTTGCAGCGTAAAAGATACAAGGGCGCTTTTAATCCTGAGATACAATCGTACAACCCCGAAGCAAAGCAATACAAAAAATATACAAGCTGGGAAGGCAAAGACTTTGGCGCTACCATTGACAGAAATGGAAATATTTATTTTGTGAGTGATGAGGCTAATGGCGAGTATAATTTATACAGCCTGGATGGAGATAAAAAATCGGCTTTAACAAAATTTAGTACATCTATAAAAACACCATTCGTAAGTGCCAATGGTGGCAAAGTTATTTTTGAAAAAGATTACCAGTTATGGCTTTATGATGTAACATCTAAAAGATCAGAAAAACTAAAGATCAGCATTGTACGTAACAGCGTTTTACCAAAAGAGAAAGATTATGATGTAAAGGGAAAGATTAGTAGTTATGATGTATCGCCAGACGGAAAGAAGATTGCTTTTACCAGCAGAGGAGAAATTTTTGTTTCTGATGTAGAAGGAAAATTTGTTCAGCAGATAAGTAAAGGTTCAGCAGAGCGTGCGTTGGAAATAAAATGGTTGGCCGATAATAAGACTTTACTTTTTAACCAAACACAAAACGGATATTTAAACTGGTTTACTATTGGGGCAGATGGCAGTGCTGGCTTAAAACAAATCAGCAATGATAAAAAAGATAACCGTGGCATTTCTTTTAATAAAAAAAGAACAAAGGCTGTTTATCTATGTGGCCGTGATGAAGTGCGGATGCTTGATTTGAAAACAATGAAAGATGAGTTGTTGGTTAAGGATGAGATATGGGCCTTCCAAAATGCTAATCCTTATTTTTCTCCTAACGATCAATATGTTGCATATACGGCCTATCGTGGGTTTGAGCAGGATATTATGTTGTATAATATGCAGAGCAAAAAAGCGATCAATATTACAAACACCGGCATAACAGAAACGGATCCTATGTGGGGGGCAGATGGTAAGTATATTTATTTTGCTACCTCACGGTTAAAACCTGCATATCCTTTCGGTCTGCAGAATCCAAATATTTACAGGTTGCCATTGGAGAATATTGATGAGCCCTACCGCTCCGATAAATTTACTGATCTGTTTAAAGAGAAAGACACTACTAAAAAAGCTGTTGCAGATAGTGTTATTGTGAATGTTGATATGGATAGAATTATGGAGCGGATGGAACTGGTTGGTCCGTCTTTTGGTTCGCAGGGGCTTGTAGCCGTTTATCAAAAAGGAGATAAAACAACTATGTTTTACCGCAGTAATCATGGCGAAGGGAAATCTGCTTTGTGGAAAACAGTGATTGAGCCTTTTGAAGAAAATAAAACCGAAAAAATTGCAGGTACAGATGGTAATTCAGATTTTGATGTGGTTATGGTTTCGGATAAATTTTATTTGCTGTCGAAGGGCAATATCTCAAAGTTAAATATTGAAACCAATAAGACCGATGAAATAAAGATCAGTTATACTTTCCGCAGGAATCTGCAACAGGAATTTAGTCAGATGTTTGAGGAAGCTTGGGCAAAGATGGAGATGAATTATTATGATGAGAATTTTCATGGGATCAATTGGGCAAAAATAAAAGAGAAGTATCAACCCTTTATTGCACAACTGAATAACCGTGCCGATATGCGTATTCTGTTAAATGATATGCTGGGAGAGTTAAACTCATCGCATCAGGGCTTTAATACAAATGGTGATGATGAAAAAACAGAATTATCGAATAAAACGATGGAGACGGGTATTGTGTTTGAAAATGATAATCCCTATGCGGTAAAATATGTAATTAAGCGATCTGCTGCCGACAGAAAAGCTATTGACCTGAAACCCGGCGATGTTTTGGTAAAGGTGAATGACGAAACGGTTGAAAAAAATACTGATCGTAATTACTATTTCAGCAAGCCATCAATTGATAAAGAAATAAAATTGAGTTTTACAAGAGCCGGAAAAGTATTTGATGTAAAAGTGCACCCGCAGGCATCAATTTTCTTAAATCTGTATGATGAGTGGATAGACAATAACCAGCAACGTGTTGATGAGAAGAGTAAGAACCGCATTGCATACTCCTGTATGAAGAATATGGGCACACCTGAACTGGAGAAATTTATTATTGACATGACACAGGAGCTGAATAATAAAGATGCGCTCATTCTTGACCTGCGCTATAATACCGGCGGCAATGTGCATGATGAAGTGCTGAAGTTTTTGGAGCAACGCTCGTACCTGAACTGGAAATACCGTGAAGGCAAATTAACCAAGCAGGGAAATTTTACACCTTCGGATAAACCTATTGTGTTATTGATTAACGAACAGTCGCTGAGTGATGCGGAAATGACAGCACAGGGATTTAAAGCTTTAAAACTAGGAACCATTATTGGCAATGAAACTTATCGCTGGATAATTTTTACAAGCGGCGCCGGTTTAGTTGATGGATCAACTGTGCGTTTGCCAAGCTGGGGTTGTTATTCTTTAGATGGAAAGGATTTGGAAATGTCGGGTGTTGCGCCTGATATAAAACTGATCAATAGTTTTGAAGATAAAATAAACGGGAGAGATCCGCAGGTTGACAGGGCGGTGGAGGAGATATTAAAGCAGTTGAGTAAAAAATAGTAATTGAGTCGCTGGTAAGAAATTATTAATTATTATTGCAAATAAATTGCCACTCCGTAGAAACGGAGTGACTTTTTAACGATTGCTTGCTATATGAAAAATTTATGTTCTTTTTAAGTGCTGACTTACTCAGCGAACAGGCTTCAAATGCCTTCTAACGATTGATTGTTCCTTTTTAACGATTGCTGCTGTATGAACTAACCATCTTTGTAATTCAAATGTAGGATGGTTATTTTTGCGTACATAACCAACTTAGTGTTGATTATACCATGCTAAAAGCATGTTTTTAATATGAAACCCTTTACTGTAAAGGGCTTTAGTAAATAGGGTTTATGATGTCCAACAGGTCAACCGACATATTGTTTCAGCTTATTAAATCGCTTGAAAAGGCGGAGAAGCGACATTTTAAGCTCTATATCAAACGCAGTTCATCAAGGGAAGACCTTAAAATCATTAAACTTTTTGATGCTATAGATAAGGGAAAGGACTACGATGAAAAAATAATATTGAGGAAACTGCCGGGGATAGAAAAGCCGCAATTCGCCAATTTAAAAGCGCATCTGTACAAAGAAGTACTTGCCAGTTTGCGACTTTTAAAAAGTACAGACAGTATTGATCTGCAATTGCATGAGCAGTTAGATCATGCCCGTATTTTGTATAACAAAGGATTGTACCTGCAGAGCTTAAAAATATTGGAACGGGCTAAAGACCTGGCTAAAAATTATCATCAGGAAAGTTTTTTAATACAGGTAATATCGCTGGAGAAGAAAATTGAAACGCTGCATATTACTCGCAGCGGAGATGGAGCCGCTGACAAGTTAACACAGGAAGCTAATGAGGTAAACGCTCAACGTAACGAAATAACTGCGCTATCAAATTTAGCGTTACAATTGTATCAATGGTATGTAAAACATGGTCATGCCCGCAATGCAAAAGACGAGCAGGGCGTAAAGGATTTCTTTAATCAGAATTTACAGATTGATACAAACAATATCAAAGGCTTTTATCAACTCCTGTACCTCTACCAAAGTTATTGCTGGTATGCTTTTATCCGCCAGGATTTTTTAATGTATTACCGCTATTCCAGAAAATGGGTGGATCTGTTTAAGAACGAACCGATGATGATAACGGTTGAAACGGGACATTATATTAAGGGTATGCACAATCT
>JBBKXU010000171.1:0-12889 GCA_037969645.1 Ferruginibacter sp.
ACTATCTATCGCAAGACCTTGAATATCGCTGAGTGTAATATTGGGAATTATTGTACTTACCCTTCCCGATGGTGATATCCAACGAAGTTTACCATTGCCATCACTTAAGTAGATGTTGCCAATATTATCTGATGTTACGGCAAACGGATGATAAATATTAGCAGTTGCTAAAGTGCCGTCGGCAGTGCCGTGTGAACCATTTCCTGCAAATGAAGTCACCACACCGGCAGGTGTAACTTTTCGTATCCTGTTGTTGTAATAATCAGTAACCAGGTAGTTCCCCGATTGGTCTACTTTGACGCCAAAAGGAGTATTAAACTGCGCATTTGCTCCCGTTCCATCAGCATAAGCCTGAACGCTGCCGGCAATCGTTGTTACAACTGCTGCTTGTGTAATTTTTCTGACGCGGTGATTTTTGGAATCGGCTACAATAATATTTCCTGACGCATCAATATCAATTCCTCCTGGTTGATAAAATCTTGCATTTGTACCCGTTCCGTCCAAATATCCACCCATTACGCCCCCTGCAAAAAGTGATACAACCCCGGCAGGTGTTATTTTGCTAATAGCATCATTATTTACTTCGGCTACAAATATATTTCCAGAAGCATCAATCGCTACATCTTCAGGCAAAGCAAAATCAGTATTAGGTCCTCCGGGAACCGCAGGTATCCTGCCGGGTAATGTTGTTACCACCAACGAAGGAGTCATTTTACGCACTTTTGAATTGGCATAGTCTGCTATGTACATATTGCCGGCTGCATCAAAATCAATCCCCGCCGGATGCCAGAATTTAGCTGCAATACCAATGCCATCCTCAAAACCTGCTGTACCACCGGCAACAACTGTTACCAGGCCGATCCAGTCGTAGACAAACTCAGTAACACTAATAGCAGATTTGGTATTCACCTTAACCTCAATGAAGCCAGACCCTGCTCCTAACGGTACTTTAACCGTGAGAACAGTGGTTGAAGCAGTAATAACAACAGCCGCCATGCCATTGATCTTAACGATATCTTCCGAAACTAAACTAGAAAATCCGCTACCAAATATGGTTATGATAGAATCTCCCGGGGCATGTTGTGTAAAAAAGTTAATTACTACATTAGGTTGCTCCTGTACTATTGTTACTGAAACAGGATTATTACCTGCGGGTGATGAATTTAATGTTAAAACAGCACTACGTGCATTAGTTGTAGTATTTGCAGAAGAAGAAAAATTAACCTTTGAATTGCCAGTGTTTGTTGCTGGCGTTATTGCTAACCATGATGGTGCGCCACTTAAAACCCATGCGGTATTTGAAGTAATATTTGCTGAATCTACTGATGCACCGGCTTTTAAGATTATCGTGGGCTTGTCAATACTGAGTGATTGAATGACTGCAGGCTCTTGTGCATCTTTACTGCACCCCGAAAATATAAGTAAACTACAAACTAACACAGATACTAAAAAGTGAAAAAATTTCATAGTAAAGTTTATATTAATAATTTTATTAGATGCAAATTATGAATTGTTTTGAAATTATATCCTTTAAATAATTATCAATCGGCGCAACTGCATCTGCTACTTTCGTAGCCTCCCTCACAGCCGGCGGTGTTACACTTTAACATACGCCCCCAAGTGGTGCAGATATGCGGTTTAGCCATGTAGCGCAGCGTATCTGTGCCCACTAGTCCCGCCAAAATATAAACCCAGTCCAGACTTACTTTTTTAATAGCTAAACTGTGGCACAGATAAGTTTACACGCAAAGCCATGGCCGCATATTTGCGCCAGAAATCAGGAATGAATGACTACACATCGTTTTTACTATATTTGAAAAATGAAATACCTATTGATAGCAATGCTGACAACCATATGTAGCAGTACCACTGCACAGCAACTGGAAGCATTTAACGAAAATGGAAAATATGGTTTCAGGGACAAATCGTCTAAAACCATTGTAATAGCAACTGTTTACGACTATGCGTGGGATTTTAGAGAAGGATATGCCGTTGTAGAAAAGAAAGGTAAAACCGGCTATATAGATACAAAAGGAAACCTGGTGATCAGTTGTAAGTATGACGGCGGATATGGTATTTCCAATGGCCTTGCTGCTGTAGAATTAAAAGGGAAATGGGCCTATATCAATTTAAAAGACGAACCGCTTACTGCATTTAAATATGAAAGACTTTATGGTTTTAAGGAAGGGGTGTCCAAAGTAAAATACAAGGACCGGTATGGGTTTATTGATATCGAAGGCCGGGAGATAATATTGCCTGCATATGACGATGCCAATGATTTTGAAAATGGTTTTGCCTCAGTGAACAGCAAAGGTCGTTGGGGTGTAATCGATAAAACGGGCGCCCTGGTTATTCAGCCAAAATATTCGGATCCATTATATTTTACAAAAGCTAAGTATTTTTCTAAGGTAAAAGCCAATGGTAAAATGGGGGCAGTTAATCTGCAAGGAAAAGAAGTAATACCGGTGATATATGATGACCTGCAGGGACTGGATGAGAAAGGTGCCTTTGTAGAATTATCAGGAAAATGGGGTATCATTAGTACAGCCGGAAATATTGTAAAACCAATTACATACAATTCTTTAAGGGATGTATACGATTCATTAAAGAACCCCCCAAAAAATTAAGCTTCCAAACTTGACCTATTGGTTTAAGTCTCCGCAGATGTTGGTGTTACTTAAAACGTTCGCAAGCCAACTAGCGCTACCTCATGTGCTGCCTTGCCGCCATAGGTAGTTTCCCAACTGGCCCACTGCTTGCTGAAGTGAACCTCCCCGGGCAACCATTTTCTCAATTTTTTGTACATTTAACCAATATCAATTAGCATTAATAATACGCTGATGAGTGAAAAAACAAAATGAAATTATGCGTACGCTCCTTTACTCACAGATTCTATCAGTTACTGGCCTGGCCATTTTGCTAACGCTGGGTTCTTCCTCCTTTGCCCAAAGTAGTTCCAACCCCGATTCTGTTTTAAAAAATGCATCCCATTTAAAGCAGAAAGAGCGTGAAGTACCGAAGGGGAGCAAAGTGTACGAACTGTCACAGGGATTGTCTATTACCGCATTTAAAGCAGGCGGAATAAAAGAAAAAGAACTGGAAGATTTTATAAAGGAACAGAAAGTAGCTGGCTTTATCATTTTGCAGGACGGAAAAGTGCGGTTGGAACGTTATGCGCTTGGGCACAGCCAATCGAATAGATGGTCGTCACTGTCTGTAGCAAAGTCAGTAACGAGCACCCTCGTGGGGGCCGCCATCAAGGATGGTTACATCAAAACTGTTGACGACTATGTAACGGACTACATCCCCGATTTAAAAGGGAGCGCCTACGATAGTGTGCGGATTCGAAATCTACTCACTATGACTACCGGTGTAAGATGGAACGAGAACTACAATGATCCAAATGGTGATATTGCAAAATTCTCTACTGATTCCATTGAACCGGGCATGAATGCAACGGTTAGTTATATGCGGCGTTTGCCGGCCGAGGCAGAACCCGGCAAAAAATTTAAGTATAGTACAGGCGAAACGCACCTGCTGGGTGTTCTTGTGAGCTCAGCCACACATCAAACCCTGTCTCAATACCTTGCTTCAAAAATCTGGATTCCTTACGGTATGGAGCAAACTGCCACCTGGACTTTGGATAGAACCGGCCAGGAAATGGCAGGTTGTTGCCTCCAGATGCCGCTCCGTGATTTTGCAAGGTTCGGACAGTTCGTTCTCGAAGACGGACGCATCAATGGCGAATCTATTGTTCCAAACGATTGGTTCAAGACGGCAACCCAAATACAAGTGCCGCTTTGGCCCGGTGGAGGTTATGGATACGGGTGGTGGGTCTTTAATGGCAGTGCTTTCAAGGCATTAGGAATCTATGGCCAGTTGATTCATATCGACCCGGCAAGGAAGCTGGTGATTGCAGTCAACAGTGCATGGCCCGAGGCTGATAGTAACGAGCGGCAAATAGCTGTCGCCAATTTTGTAAAATCCATTACGGATGAAATTGATAAAGAGAAAAAGGATCGGCTGATTCATAAGTAACTCATAATTCAAACTAATCCAACTGGCGCAAAAATGCAGCTCCCCCAAATGGTGCAGAAAGATTACTGGCGCAGGTATGCAGAGTGGGAAAAGAGCGTTGGGGTATCTGTGCCCACTAATGCATACCTGCGCCGGTTAGGCCAGTTAGCTGCAAAAGAAAAATTATTCCTTGCAGCAGCTTAAGGATTATCTTACATTTACTTTCACCCAATTTTCTTGTCATAAATTACTGATGTATGAAACTGCGTTACATGATTTTACTAACGATTGCTGCTTATATAACGGTAGTGGCATTTCGTTCAGCTTTTAAACAAGACAATGCAATAACTATTAAAGAGATAGTTACAGCAAAGAAGAGATCAGCCATCCGTTGTTCTCCACTGTATATTCCGGTGGCGGGTGAAGAAATTCCGCTACTAACTGGTTGGGGTAACTACAGTTGGAAAATAACTACCACATCAGACAGTGCTCAGATTTATTTTAACCAAGGTATAAATATGTACTACGCTTTTCATATTATCGAAGCAAGAGCATCCTTTGAAAAAGCCACCCGCTTCGACCCCAATTGTGCCATAGCCTGGTGGGGAAAGGCACTGGCTTTTGGCCCCAATATCAATGATTTTGGCTATCAGCGCCCTACAGAAGCATATGCATCAGCCAGCAAAGCCAATCAATTGAAAGCAAATGCAACAGCCATTGAAAAGGCATTGATTGAATCTATCGGAATTCGTTATTCGGCAGATACGGCAGCCAATCAGGATAAATTAAATATACAGTACCGAGATGCTATGAAACAAGTTTATAAAACTTTTCCAAATAATGAAAATGTAAGCACGTTGTATGCCGATGCATTGATGCTGATACATCCCTGGGATTTGTACGGGCATGATTTTACCCCCAAACCCTGGACGCCAGAAATTGTATCGGTCTTAAAACATGCCATGCACTTAAACCCAAAGCAACCCGGCGCCAATCATTATTTTATTCATGTTGTGGAAGGTTCTGCAACACCCGGTGATGCATCTGCCAGTGCAGCATTTTTAGAAACGGCCATGCCCAGTGTGTCGCATATTACGCACATGCCATCGCATGTGTATATCAGAACAGGTGTTTATGATAAAGGCATAAAAGTAAATGATGATGCTATTACAGGATATAATAAATATTCCAGCCGGTTTGCTGCCATAGAAGAAAATGTTTCGTTGTATGTGCTGCATAATTTGCACATGAAATTAAATTGTGCGCAAATGGCAGGTAATTATGAAATTGCTGTTAATGCCTCCAAAGAATTACAGGGTCAGATTCCCGGGATCTATTTAACGATTCCGGGTGCATTAGGTAACTATATTCAGTACTTACACCAGTCTACTACATTAACCTGGGTGCGTTTTGGTAAGTGGGATGAAATACTAAAACAGCCAGTGGATGATACTCTGGCTTTCAGTTCTGTATTACAGCACTTTGCAAGAGGTATGGCCTTTTTGCATAGTAATAAACTTACTGAAGCAGTTAAAGAATCCGGCACGATGAAACTAAAAATGGCGGAGCCATCACTAAAAGAAGTATTGGCTCCATTTAATTCAACTTATAGTGTTTCGTTGATAGCTAAAGCCATCCTGGACGGAACAATTGCCGCAAATAAAAATGAGATGGACCAGGCCATTACTTTTTTTCAACAAGCGGTTAAAGACGAAGATGCCCTGATCTATAATGAACCACGTGACTGGTTACTGCCTGCCAGGCAGTATTTGGGAAATGCGTTGATAAAGGCTTTAAAATACCAGGAAGCCATTACAGTTTTTCAGAAAGACCTTCAGATAAATCCGAATAATGGTTGGGCACTTACCGGGTTATTAAAATGTTATGGGGAGTTGAAAAACAGAACGGCATTAGCCGAAGTTCAAAAAAGACTCAACGCTGCCTGGTCAATTAAAGATGTTACCGTACATGCTGCAGTTTATTAATCCTTTAGCTGCCGTAGGGAAGTTTCCAACTTGCGCACTGCTTGCCGCCGTGTGCCTGTCCCGATTATTTCAGAGGCTTCGACCAACGGCGTTGCAGAGCCCAAATGAAAAATCTGTTTTAATTTCACCAAATGAAGTTTCCATCCATCTGGCCCAGATACGCAAACGCACACAAAACCGTGCTGTATATCTGCTGCGACAGTGGTGTTTCTGAAAAAAATTAGTTATCTATGTAATAAAATCAATCATGACTTTTGAG
This sequence comes from Ferruginibacter sp., assembly GCA_037969645.1. Classification (GTDB taxonomy): domain Bacteria; phylum Bacteroidota; class Bacteroidia; order Chitinophagales; family Chitinophagaceae; genus Ferruginibacter. The sequence continues at coordinate 6,262 of JBBKXU010000171.1, forward strand.
GAAGCTTATCAAACATTTATAATGGGCAAAAAAATAATTGCATGGGGATTTCAACAGCCGGTTAAAACATTATTGCCAAATGGGTATTATGCTTATCCTGCTGGCTATTTTACAGAATTCGAGAATAATTACCGTATGATTTTTAACGGTGCTACGCTTGAAAAAGCAGACATTCAGGAGGCAATGATTTTAGATCCATCGGGTTTGCCTGTTGCAAGGGATACGGAAACGATATATTATATTGACTAACAGGGCCCCGATCTGGTGCAAGTGTTTCCTTTTGCCAACTGGCGCAGATATGCGGGGCGGGAAAAGTGCGTTGGCGCATCTGTACCCACTAACAACTGCTAAAAAATAAAAAGCTGCCAAGCCTTACACTTTAAAAGCTTTTACATAGGCACAGATACGCTTGCACACAAAGCCATGGCTGCATATCTGCGCTAGTGATCAGTTTTTCATTTATGTACCCACTAATACGCTTACAATAAAAAAATCAGCCCAGCCCAAAAGTTTAAAAGATTTTCTTTGGCATAACTTGTCCCGCTCTGCGGGAGATACGCCAAGACACATATACAAGGCTGCAAATCTGTGCAAGTAAACATAAACTCAAAGTCTTTTTATTGCAAAATTCCCACTTCTGTTTCAGTAGCGTTTCTTATAACCGCATAGCCTGTTAACGTGCTGATACAGACTGATAGCCCGGCTTGTACCGAATATCGAAAAAAGTGAATTAAAATACTGCACGATGGCAGCAATATGAACTATGATAAGATGGCATCATTGTTGAACTATTATAAGCAATACAGATCAAGTAATTAAAAACATACAACTATGAAAAAGCTATTCCTTTTTACAATCATCATATCTATCTCCATTGCTGCACAAGCGCAAACATTACCTGCATTAAGCAAGACGGCCTGGTTAACAAACAACACCGGTAAAGTAATGCAGGCTTATCCAAATCCTGCTACCGACCAGGTTATAATGCAATTTGTTTCTTCACCCGAAACAGCTGTGATGAGTGTAGTAAGTACCAGTGGCAAAATTTTACAGCAACATACCGTTGTGCCCAATACAATGCAGACTCAATTACATATCGGGTTACTGGATAAAGGCATTTATATTGTAAGGTTTGCGACCGCCAGTGGCGATATAAGAACATTGCAGTTGGTGAAAAATTAAATGATGCTGCCTTACTTGCATGCAATACGTTAACAAAAATTTTTCTCCCTCAACTTTCGCTGATAAACGCCTTGGCGACGCAGAGTAGCATATATGTTTGTCACCGTAATTAGTTTACCCTCTTAAATCTTTCAAGCCAATAGCGGGAGCACGGCATCTAAGTCAATAACTCCTTCATCAAGCGGGCGTAATTTTTCATTTTGTAAAATAGTACCAAGCTTTCTAAACTCAAACTTCTCTTCAAAATTGGCAAAGCTGTTCCTGAACATTTTCAAAAGTTCATTTTTACCAATGATCTCATCAAAGTCTATAACATAAGAATGTTCGGCAACATAATCGAGGATGGGTTCTTCTCCATTTACAAACCGGCAGTTTAATCTGCACACGATTCCTTTTTTAATAGCATTTCTTTTCTGCATGATATCTATAGTAGTCCTGTTGTTTAAATGTTCTGGGCTATTACTGATATTTAAAAGATGAAAATACCAGTTGGCAACAATCATCTCTGTCTGTTCAATCATTTACTTAAATTGTGTGAAGTGATACGTTGTTTTGATTACTAAGTTAATTTGTAATTTCAAATCTGGCACATTCTATTCTCCCAATTGGCGCAGATATACAGTTACTGGTGGGAGCCGGGCTTTATGATTTTATGTTGCAGAATGTTGCCATCTCTTAACTGCAGGCTTAAAACGTATGTGCCACTTGTTAATTCATTTACTTTTATATAAGGCTGAGCAGTATTCCATGATTTTAACAATCTGCCACTAACATCATACAATTTCATTTGTTCAATATTCTTCCAACCAGCAATGTTTATTACATCGGTAGTTGGATTTGGGTAAATGCTTATTTCATTTTTTGTTGATAGTGTAATACTTCTTATAGCTGAATACGTAAATGTATTGTCCAGATCAATTTGTTTAATTCGGTAATCAACTCGTCCATTAGTATTCAATGATGCCATATTATCTTCATAATAATAACTATTGCTTGCCTGGTTGTTGGCGTTTAAGGAAGCTATTTTGTTAAACCGGTTTCCATCTGTACTTCTTTCAATTTCAAAATGTTTCACATGTTGTTCATTTGCTGTTTTCCAATTAATGCAAACCACATTACTATAGCAATTTTGTGCATTAAAAGAGAGAAAATTAAGCGGCAAAAGCGGGATTTGTTTCTTTACCACAAAAAGGCCCCGTTCAATATCACTAAGGACAATATTACCACTGGCAAAATAAGGGAACACGCTCCATACGCCGTCATAGTTTGCAGCATTGTTGGTTGGGTAAGTATCAAAGTATCCTATTTCATTCATGGTTCCGGCCGAAGCAATATTGGACGTGCTCATTATTCTCATACCCGCACGATAATTAGCTAAATAATATTCATTGCCTTTAGTGTATCCATTATGATCGATAGCGGTTGTAGTTCCAAAATAATTTCCTTTTAATACCGGATTATCTAAATCGGTTAAATCTACCAGGATAGATCTGGTATTAAATCCAAAACTTGTTTCATCGCCTTCATCACCAAGTATAAAGTAGTTATGATCAGGAGTTAACCAGCCCTGATGCGTGTAGGCAGTGTTTGTGTAAGTGAAAATTGATAATAAAACCGGACTTAATTTATTGGTTACATCCAGTACTACTAATTTATTTGTGTTAGATCCAAAAAATATTTCTTTGCCAACATGTTCCGTATCAGGCCCGTTATATAATACAACTTGTGCATCATGACAATAGTTTTGGGCGCTATACCCAAAAGAAAAAACAGGAGCCAATGGATTCTGAATGTTTACAACATGAGGGCCTCCACTGAAAGTATTGGTGCCAATGCAATAGGCAAATCCGCTTGCTTCATTTATGGCTATATTATGACAACTACCAAAACCTGTGTACCGGGCATCTGCTGCAAATATTTGTGGCACGGCTATACCCCTTAACCTGGTCAAATCAAATACCTGCATACCGTGACCTGCTGCCTCACTTACTATAAATGCATAGTTGTTATACACTTTAATATCTCTCCAGCCGCTAACGATACTATCATGCGAAATTACTTTTCCTAAATACATTGGTGAGGTTGGATCGCTGATGTCAATAAAAGCCGTATGCGAAGTACAACCCATAATAGCATACTCCTTGGAAGTTAGGGGATCAGTCCAGCCCCAACAATCATTACCCTCGGTTGCTGAGGTACCCCCAATAGCGGTGAAGGGTAAGTTCGACATTAAATCAATTTTATCGCAAGGGTAGATACCCGCAAATCCACCGCTACAAAGAGTTTGCGAAACCCCGGTATTTTTAAATAAAAACAGGACTGATATGAGTAGTAGTTTTCTGATATCATTAAAATTCTAAAACAAATTTAATTGTTTTTGCCCTAACTGGCGCAGATATGTGGCTTAGCAAGGCAGCGTTGTGTATCTGTGCCCACTAGTAGGTTTGTAAAAACCGGAATCTTCATTTTAATACTTTCACCATTTGCAGCCTTATTTTTCCACTGGTAACAATTGCACATCCTACCAGATCAAACTAAACTAAGTTTTGATTGATTTTTATAACCAGGGAATTCCTTTAGTCAAAATAGTAAACCAGTAAAAATTATGAAAAAAATTGCATGCATTATTTTTTGTAACCTGTTATTTGCTTTGCAATCAGTAGTTGGTCAGCAAACTATTCCTTTCGACACAACAAAGTGGGAGATAAAGGCCAATGCCTATGTGTTAGAAAATTACAAGGGTAAAGATGCCATCTATATCCAGCAGGGTTCAGCAACTTTAAAAGGAACTGAATTTTTAAACGGCACCATTGAGTTTGATGTATACCTCACCGAAAGACAAAGTTTCCCCGGTGTTTATTTCAGGCTCTATGACGAGAATAACGGAGAATCTTTTTTCCTCCGTCCGCATCTCTCCGGAAAACCAGATGCAAACCAGGCAGCTCCCATAATCAATGGCCTTACTGCATGGCAATTGTATTTCGGTCCATCTTATTCTTTTACTTATGATTATAATTTTGATGCCTGGACACACGTTAAAGTAGTCATCAACAACAGCCAAGGGCAGGTTTATCTTGATCATGCTGTAAAACCAAATCTGTCCTGGGAACTGAAGAACCCCGTTCGTAAAGGTGAAATAGCAATTGGTGGTTCGTTTGCACCCATGCATTATGCCAATTTTAAAATTAATGCTGAAGAAACAACCATGGTTGATTTTAATGTTGTTAAACGGGAGCCTGTTGCAGGATTAATTGCAGAATGGGAACTCTCTGATAAATTTGAAGAAAAGCTGCTAGCAGATCCCGGAAAAATTAAATCAGTAATCGATAAAAGAACATGGGGTAAGAAAATACAGGTTGAAGAAGGAGCTGCGGCTAATATATCACGGGAAGTGGTTTTAAATGATAAAGTTTCCGGCAATACTGTTTTTGCCAGGATCTATGTTCAGTCTGATAAAGACCAGCTTAAACTGTTTGAGTTTGGCTACAGCGATAGGGTAGTTGTATTGCTGAACGGTGAAGCTCTTTATAAAGGCACCAATAGATGGCGATCGAGAGATTATAGGTATCTGGGAACCATTGGTTTATTTGATGCCGTATATCTCAACTTAAAAAAAGGAAATAACACTTTATTACTGGCCGTATCTGAAGATTTTGGTGGTTGGCTTGTGACTGGAAAATTTGCTGATGACAAGGGGATAAGTGTAAAGTAAAAAATACAATCGCAAATTCCTTTTTTATAAAATATTTACTTTTAAAATACCTGTTGTACCGCTATGATTAAAGGTTTACTTTATTGGTTTGCGTTTCTATTTTTATATGCGCCTGTTTTTGGACAGGTTGAAGAAACACTTGAAATTGACGGCGGCAAATTGTTTTACCGCATTTACGGATCGGGCATTCCCTTGCTTATTATTAACGGAGGTCCCGGAATGAATAGCGATGGGTTTGCAGGACTTGCTACTACACTTTCAAAAAATAATAAAGCCATTATTTATGACCAGCGTGGCACCGGTAAATCAGTATTAAAAACCGTAGATACTTCTACAATAACGATGGATTTGATGGTTAAGGATATTGAAAGCCTGAGAATTCATTTACGTGTTGATAAATGGAATATACTGGGCCATTCATTTGGAGGCATGCTGGCATCCTACTATGCAACTCTTTATCCTCAACATGTTCAGTCCCTTATCCTTTCTTCTTCCGGAGGTATAAACCTTGATCTGCTCAATTATGCTACTACAGCAATCAATTCAAAATTATCTGCTACTCAGTTGCAACAGGTACGTTACTGGACTAATAAGATAAACAATGGAGATACGAGCTACAACGTCCGGTTGCAAAGAGGTCTATCATTGGCACCTGCCTATGTTTACGATTCGGGCAATATCCGTGCTATTGCCGAAAGACTCACCCAGGGTAATAGCCGGATCAATAGTTTAGTTTGGCAAAACATGAACAAGATCAAATTTGATTGTACGAAAAAACTTAGTGCAGCCATGTTTCCCGTGCTCGTAATCCAGGGAAAACAGGATATTGTTTCTAAAGAGACTGCACTGCAATCTAAAAATGTGTTTAAAAATTCCTCCCTTGTATTACTTGATCATTGTGTGCATTACGGTTGGTTAGATAACCCGAAGAACTATTTTGAAGCGGTAAGTGCATTTTTAAAAAATGACAACTAATTAAATGATCGTTTTTCTATCTGTTAAAACGCCATACAAATTCCGCTGAAAGCTGTTTTTCCAGAAATACGGGCCTCAATACGAATGCTTATTTTATCAAATTCTATTGTGAATAGCCTGCTGGGATTTGCATTACCGATTCCGGAATCTCTGCTAGCTCTTCTACAGAAATTGCATTTTCATTAATCATTTTTCCCAGAACAGTCTTTAGCGAAATCTTGTTCCACAAACAATATTTGAAATTTTGTTTTTCGTTAAACCACACTTCGCAGGTTTTGCCGGCAATAGTTTCATCGGCTTCTTTTGTGTACCCAATACTTTTTCTTGTAGCATCATCAATGTCAGCAATAGAAGGGGGTTCGGTGGCTTTTACCCGAAATGGCGAAGTACTTACAGTTTTATTCTCATGGTTAACCATGGTGGTTTGCTTGCCATCCCAAATCATAGTTTGGCGTTTAGGGCCCAACTTGCTTTTGGTGTCGAAGTCGATTACTGCAATGGCACCATAATCGTCTATATAAAGTGTTTGTGTGCCTGTTTCCATTCCACTCTTTATTGTATAAACTACTTTAACACACTTCACAGAAAACAACTGTTTTGAGTTAACGATGTCCGCCACTTTTTCCGTTGTCTCTTTAACAATTGTGTTTTCGGTGGCCGCATTATTTTCGGAATCCGATGATGAACCACAACTCATTAAAAGCAGGCTGAATGCCGGTATGATTTGACTAAATTTCATAATTAAGGAATTTATATGAC
>JBBKXU010000172.1:0-5489 GCA_037969645.1 Ferruginibacter sp.
ATCCTAAATTTGCACTCCCGATAAAAAATTGAGGTGGAATATTGGGTTATGGTGTAAAGGTAGCACAACAGATTTTGATTCTGTTTGTCAAGGTTCGAATCCTTGTAACCCAACAAAAAGAACTGAATTACTTCAGTTCTTTTTTTATTAAATGTAACTGCCAATCATACTTTTTTTGAAGTAAATGCCGTTTACCTTACAAACCACTTATTCTATCCAATTATTCCGTTGATGAAACCCATTTTTACGATTGTCCTGTATTTTATCAGTTTTTCGGCATTTTCGCAGTATAACTTCTATTATGGCAATATTCACAGCCATTCTTCATACTCTGATGGAAATAAAGACAGTACAGCATCTGGCTATTATACCCCTGGCGATAATTACAATTATGCCAAGGCCAGTTATCATATGGATTTTTTAGGCATCTCTGAACATAATCATTATACGTCTAGCAAAAACCCTGGCATGCGGGTAGGCAATTATGGCATGGGATTATACCAGGCTGATACGGCCAACCAAAACGGCAATTTTGTTGCCATGTACGGCGTTGAATGGGGTACTATCAGTCAGGGCGGTCATGTGATAGTTTATGGTTTGCCCGGTTTAATTGGTTGGGAAACTGGAAGCGGCGGCTGGGGATCAACCAATAACTATAATATTTTTTGTGCAAAAGGTGATTTCGCCAGCTTTTGGCCAATCGTAAAATCGTCGCCAACTGCTTTTTGTACGCTGGCACACCCGCAAACCAACGATTTTGGAAGTTTGATTGATGCAGCCGGTGTTTATAATGCAAATACAGATAGCGTAGTTGTGGGTGTAGCCATCAGAAGCGGCGGCGCCATGTCAACAACCACTAATTATACTGACCCTGCTGCAACTTCTTATGAATCAAAATATTTAAGGGCATTGGCAAAGGGCTATCATGTTGGGCCAACTATTGATCATGATAACCATTATGCCACTTTTGGAAGAACCAATCAATCAAGAACTGTAGTTTTGGCAACATCATTGCACCGCGACAGCATTATGGCTGCTTACAAGGCTAACCGTTTTTATGCATCTGATGATTGGAATGCGCAGGTGAATTTTACCATCAATGGAAATTTCATGTCCAATGATTTTACTACGCCTGCAAATGCTTCTATCACCGTAACAGTTAACGATCCTGATGCGTCAGGAGACCCCGGCGATAACATTAGTAGCATTCAAATTTACTATGGCATTACCGGCAGCGGAACAAATGCCACTGTCCTTACATCGAACGCAGGCAGTACCAGCCTGACTTACGAGCATAATTCAACCATCAACACAAGCTATTATTATTTTGCAAAAATTACCCAGGTAGATGGTGATATTATCTGGACGGCGCCTATTTGGGCACACAGAACTGCAGGTTTATTACCAATTGTGCTCTCGAAATTCAATGGTGTTCAACAAAATGATGATGTTAAAATTACCTGGACAACTGCATCAGAAATAAATGTAAATTATTTTGAAGTAGAGCATGCTGTTGACGGGCAAAATTTTACAAAAATTGGAACAGTTTACAGTGTGAAGCAAAACAGCAGCGAACTAACCAATTACAACTTTCTCCATTCATCGCCAATGAATGGTATTAATTTTTATCGGTTAAAACAATTTGATCTGGATGGAAAAAATAAATATACAAACATCATTCCTGTGCAGTATCGTTCTTCAATGGTTGAATCTTTAAAGATAAATCCAAACCCGGTTGCTGATGAATTAAATATGGCAATTACGGTTTCGAAGAACGCAAACATTAGCTGCAAGATTTATAATGCCGATGGTAGATTTGTACATTCATTTTCGTCGGCTATTTTTACCGGAAACAACTCAATAAAAACAAACGTTACTAAATTACCAGCGGGTCAATATATTGCCGTTATTTTAAACAACAATGAACGAATTGCAGAAGCCAGATTTGTGAAACGATAAGGGCTGCATTTTTTTTACTTCACTAGCTCAGTTATCACTTTGCCTACGTTGCCGTTTGGCATTTGAATTTGCAGCATAGCAGCCAGTGTTGGCGCAATATCAGTCATATATACTTCTCTATATGATTTGCCGGGCTTCACTTTCCAGCCAAACCAAAGCAAAGGAATATGAGCATCATATGGATTCCATAAACCGTGGGTTGTTCCTTTTGATCCACCATCAAAATAACCCGGCTTAAAAGTAAATTGTATATCGCCGCTGCGCTTAGGGTTATAACCGTTAATCATCATTTCTTTTTGCGGTTGTGGCAAGGCCGTAACAGCAATATCCTCAACACTAAATGCTGTAATGATAAATGGTTTTTGCATCAGGTTTTTTATCACTAATTTTTTAATGGCGTCCACATCTTTCCCGGCACTTTCTATGGAATCCGTATTGAGGTAAACCTGGTAATTCATCACAGTCCTTATTGCTTTCTTTATTCCAAATTCATTTTCCACTACGGTATTTATTTCTTTGGCAATCGCATCATCATTAAAACTACCGGCCGGCATTTTATTTTCGTTCATAAATGCTGGTATGTGTGCCACCCCATGATCGGCGGTTAAAAAGAAAAGATAATTTCCAACGCCGAGTTTCTTATCGAGGTATGTCAGAAATTCCGCAATATCCTTATCCAACCTTAAGTACATATCTTCAACCTCTACCGAATTAGGCCCAAATGCATGACCCACGTAATCGGTAGACGAAATACTCAATGCTAACACATCTGTTACCGAACCCTTACCTAATGCCTCAGCTTCTATAGCAGCTTTTGCAAAATCAAAAGTAAACGTATTGGCAAACGGCGTTGTTTTAAAAGCCTCGTATTTGCTGTCAGCACTTATTTCGGAAAGTTTGTGCGGAAAAACAACCCCCTTCTCTCCTTTTATAGAATTTTCATACGGTTTATCATCAGCGGTACTCAAATCATATTTGCTCATGGGTAATAAAGTGTTCCAGTCTTTACTCATATAGTCAGATGGCAAGTCTTTGGCATTAAAATCGTCAACCCATTTCGGCAAATTATTCATGTAGAAAGAACTGGTTATCCACTTGCCGGGCTTGTCATCATACCAGTATGCAGCGTTGGCAGTATGACCTGCAGGTAAAATCGCTCCCCTATCTTTTAAAGCAATACCAATTACTTTACTTTTAAAATTATTGCTCAGTTTTAATTCGTCGGTAATGGTTGTTGTCCACAAATTGGCCGGGCTCATTTTACCGGCTTTGGTAGTGCTGCCGACGGTTGTAGCGGCGCTGTCTTCGGTACAGTAAACCGATCGGTTTAAGGTTTTATCAAACCAATAATTGCCAACAATGCCGGTTATAGCAGGTACACTGCCTGTATAAACACAAGTATGGCCAACGGCTGTATAGGTTGGCGTGTAAGGTATCATGGTATTTTCATTGCTAAACCCTTGGTTGAGTAACCTTTTAAAACCTCCCGTTCCGTATAAATCGCTGTAGCGGTATAAATAATCCCAGCGCATTTGGTCAACCACTAGCCCAACCACTAATTTTGGTTTGGGGCTTTGGGCATTCAGCGAAAAGGAAATAACCAGCAAAAAGCTAAGAAAAAGGAATAATTTACGGTTCATTTTAAACGGTTTCGTCAAAGTTAATTATTTAGGACTTAAAGATGAGTATCAGTAGGTTATGCCAATGTTACGGAATTTAGACCTAAAATTTGTAATTTTGCAGCTATTATAACAGCTGCTTTTAATTAAAAATAAAAAATCAACAAAATACTTATGGACGTTTTTGAAAAAATAATAAAGGATGGCGGCCCTATAGGTCAGCATATGGACAGAGCCCACGGATATTTTGCGTTTCCAAAATTAGAAGGTGAACTGGGGCCTAAAATGAAGTTTCGTGGAAAAGAAATGATCGTATGGAGCCTAAATGATTACTTGGGCCTGGTAAACCACCCCGACATTAGAAAAGTAGATGCCGATGCAGCCGCAAAATATGGTTTGGGCAACCCTATGGGTGCTCGTATGATGAGTGGCAACACCAGCATGCACGAGGAGCTTGAAAAAGTACTAGCCGATTTTACCAGCCGGGAAGATGCTATGGTTTTGAATTTTGGTTACCAAGGTATTATGAGTTGTATTGATGCTTTAGTTAACCGCCGTGATGTGATAGTTTATGATGCAGAATCACATGCCTGTATTGTGGATGGCGTTCGCCTGCACATGGGCAATCGTTATGCTTTTAAACATAATGATATTGAAGATTGCGAAAAGCAGCTAAAAAGGGCAACCGATTTAGCCAACAAAAACGGTGGTGGTGTTTTATTAATTACCGAAGGCGTTTTTGGCATGGATGGCGAGCAGGGCGTTTTAAAAGAAATTTGTGCCTTAAAGAAAAAATATGAGTTCCGTATTTTAATAGATGATGCACATGGTTTTGGCTATATGGGCCCAACGGGCGCTGGTGCGGATGAAGCACAGGGTTGCCAAAAAGATATTGATTTATATTTTTCTTCGATGGTAAAAAGCCTGGGTAGTTTAGGTGGTTTTATTTGCGGGCCAAAAAATGTTTTAAAATATCTACGCTACAATACCCGTTCTCAAATTTTTGCTAAAAGCGTGCCACTGATGGTTGTAGAGGGAATGCTTAAGCGTATGGAAATGATTAAAACCATGCCGCAATTGAGAGAAAAATTGTGGAGCAATGTAAAAAAATTACAAACCGGTTTAAAAGAGCGTGGCTTTGATATTGGACATACAAACAGCCCGGTAACACCTATTTTTATGAAAGGTGAATTGCCCGAAGCCACACAAATGGTGATGGATTTACGTGAAAATTATCATATTTTTTGTTCTATAGTTGTGTATCCTGTTATTCCAAAGGGCGATATTATTTACCGCTTGATTCCAACTGCAAACCATACCGATGCTGATATTGAAGAGACTTTGAATGCTTTTGAAGCTACTAAGAAGAAATTGGATGCCGGAGAATATAAAGCCGAGCATATACCAGATATGGCTGAAGTGAATTAATCTCTTGTATTAAAATAGTAATCCCCCGAATTTTAAATTTTGGGGGATTTTTTTTAGCTTGTTTCTAACTATTATATGCAATTAGTCTTGTTGTTTTTCAGGTATAAAATCAAACATTTCATTATCAATCTCATTCTTTTGATCGCAATGCGTTATTTGTGCAAAAGCGCTGTAAGTGGCGCCTATTAAAAGCGGCAAGCTGAAAAGCAATCCAATTCCGCAAGGTAAAATGCTTATGGTTATAATTAAGCCCATCAGCAAAATAAATCCAATTATTGATAAGAAATTACGACTTGTTATTTTACGACTCATTTCCATTGCTGGCCAAGCCTGCATTTTGTAAATAACAATAAAGTGATACTTAAAAATCCAAAGTGCAGAAATAAACATGATGGCCACCATCAGTAATAAAAACAGTAACACAAATTCTGTGTTAAATATATTCCTTACAAGCGCCCTAACTCCCTCCTGGTTTTCAAATGC
>JBBKXU010000173.1:0-9559 GCA_037969645.1 Ferruginibacter sp.
GGGCATAAAAAATGGCAAGTTACTTACATCGCACCGCTCAACCATCTACCCTTGCTACCTTCCGGTCCTGGGGGAGTTCAACAGGAGCTGGCCGTATAAGACTTGCCGGGGCAAAGATAAGGAATCCAAAGGGAATATTGAATATCGAATGTCGGATGTCGTACTAAGAACTAAAAACTCCGAACTAAAGACTAATATCTCCCGACTAGAAACTAATACCCGGCTGATCCGTTCTCGAATTTATTTTCCCTATACCAATCAACTGATCCGCCCTGTCAGTAAAAGATTTGTAGTACATCAAAATGGTATAGCTGTTCTCCGTTTCCCAATAATCTCCTTCCAGGTCCCGCCTGTCGGCAAAATTATTTTTATTAATCGCCACGTAGGTATAATTATAATAGCCTTGCTTTAAAAAAGCAGTACATTCATAAACACCCTTCTCGGCATTAAAAACCATTTTTGTTTTATCATTAAACTCATAATTAGTTAGTTGACCGGCCAGGTAAATGTCTTTATCGGCATATGGCGTTCCATTAGGTGCGGCCAAATTAAAGTGAACTGTTGCAAAATCGCCCTGCCAGTAAGGGTTAATGGTTTCATAAGTTTCAATCAAATACATACCATTTAAATCTCTGAAATAAACATAGCGCTGAGCACTACGATCGGCATCAGCAAACAAATACATATCTGTGCTTGTCTTCTGATAATCTGCTCTTTCGACCCGATCACTTTGCAGGCGAAAACTCCGTAAGTCAAGCCAACGCCATTCCTTCCCTCCCGGAAAGATGCTGTTATTTTCGGTATTATACTCCAATGTGTTCCCTCGTACAAAAGTTGGCTTAATATCTCTTTGAGCATTATCCCAACGGTTGTTTTGCAGTATCACTACTTTAACCTGCTGCGCAGCGCTAAAGGTATTTAAGCCATTAATATTTGCACTGAACAGGATTTTTTGATGTGTTTTAAAAAGCTGCGGTGTAAAAGGTTGTACCACCTGTCCGCCAATTGCAGCTTTCTGATCTAACACTAACATGCGCCGGGTAAACGCAAGTTTAGAAGTATCTCCGTCTAAATATACTTTTAAAATATAATTGCCCGACATCGTTAAAGTTGTATTCCTGTCGGGTAATAAAGCCTGATAGTGAGTATATCTTGTTAATGCAATGGATGAGTACCGGTAGGTTGATACTCGTTGTTGCGTAAAACCCTTGGTGTATAAAAACTGGCTGATATCAACTGGCTTCCAATCATAATCGCAGAGCACCATGGTGTAGTTATAACTCCTGACATTGGCATCCAGGTCATCAAAATTAAGTTCCAACTGGTCGCCGCTGTTCATTTTATAAACCGGCAGCGATTGCTGGTCGCCATACATATGAAACCGTACAGCTTTAATATTGTTCTTGTAAACTGCATCAGTCATCTGCGCAAATACAGACGCAGTCAATAAAAAACTAAATACAAAAATCAGGCTGGTGATTTTTTTTGTGGTCCTGGCTACAGATTCTTTGGTTATCATCGTGGAGCCTGCACTAAGCACGGCCGAAGTGTCGCCCTCTTGTACCACATCGCATAATTCAACTTTTCCCATGTTATCCTAAATCGTTACGTTTAAATAAAATACATTTGTAAGATAACAAAAAATATGCCGATTGAATGTTTCTGTATTCATAGCAAAACGAATAGCCTTTAACCGGCAAAAGACTTTTTCAAAATTCATCATCAGGCTGGCCATTGGCGCTACGGCCATCAGCGTGGCTATTATGATAGTGGCCATGAGCTTTGTAAACGGTTTTCAACAGGTTATCAGCAATAAAGTTTTTAGCTTTTGGGGTCATATTCGTGTACAGCAAAACATACAGAACAGGGTAAGTATTGCTGAAGAATATCCTATTACACAGAACGATACCATTGAAAGGTATCTGCATGGATTACCGCAGGTAAAAACCGTGGAACGCTATGCCACCAAATCGGCCATCATAAAATCTGACGCTGAAATAGAAAGTGTTTTACTAAAAGGCGTTGATTCTTCTTTCGATTTTATGCGGCTTCAGCCTTTTTTACAGGAAGGCAAATGGATTTCTTTTAAAGACAGCGGCTATAGCAATGAGATCAACATCTCGGCCTATACAGCGGGCCAGTTGAGAGCAAAGACTAACGACAGCGTTTTTGTTTTCTTTTTTAGAGAAGATGGATCCAAAACCGCACGTTGGCTTAAAATTGCCGGTATATACAAAACCGCCATTGATGAATACGATAAGAACTTTGCACTAAGCGACATAAATCTTATCCGCAGGCTAAACAATTGGAAACCCGATCAGATTGGTGGCTACGAACTTTTTTTACATGATTATGAAGACACAGACACGCTGAATAACATTATTTATGAAGAGTTACCGCAAAGCTGGTACAGTAAATCAATAAGAGAAATCTATCCCAATATTTTTGACTGGCTTGGACTTCAGGGGCAAATAAAGAACATACTGCTATATATCATGATGGTAGTAGCAGTGGTTAATCTGGTAACCTGTCTTATAATTTTAGTTTTAGAAAGAACGAGAATGACAGGCATTCTGAAAGCATTGGGCGCATCGGACTGGGGAGTGCAGCAAATATTTTTATACAACACTACGGTTATTGCTATTACAGGAATTATTACAGGTGCGGCTTTAGGTTTAGGTATTTGCTGGTTGCAGGAAGCCACGGGTTTTATTAAGCTGAATGAAGAAGCGTACTACATGAGTGCTGCTCACGCCGATGTAGTGTGGTGGCAGGTTTTACTTATTTGCGGATTAACATTGGTTGTATCATTTGCAACATTAATCATCCCCACATTGCTTATCAAGAACATAAAACCGGTTAAAGCAATTCAATTTCGTTAAGGGCGGATATTGGCACTTTCATCACACCAAATGCGAAAGAATAATACCTGTTGCCACAGCAGCATTCAGCGATTCTGCTTCACCTGTTTTGGGGATCGTAATTTGCTCGTTTACCAATGCTGCTACTTCATCGCTTACACCGTTACCTTCATTCCCAATTACTATTATTCCTTCTTTTAGCTTACCAATAGCATTTACATTTGTTCCGTCCAGCGAAGCCGAATAAATTTTTGATTTACCGTTTTTCTTCAGCCACGCAACCAGATCAGTATAAATAATATTAACCCTTCCTAAACTTCCCATAGTACTTTGTACCACTTTAGCATTGTACATATCGGCGCAACCAATGGAACAAACAATATCTGATATTCCAAACCAGTCGGCTATTCTTATAATTGTTCCCAGGTTTCCGGGATCCTGAACAGCGTCGAGGAGTAATGTTATTTTTCCTGTTGTTTCAATGTTTAATTGTGGTATTTGTTTCTTAAAAACAGCTACAACACAATGCGCCGTTGTTAAAGCAGATATCTTTTTAAGTTCAAATTCTTTTACCTCAGTAACATTAGTTGATTCTGACATCAATTTACCATTCACGGTAATCCATTCCTCAAGAGCCAAAATCTCCTTACATACAAATTTCCGTGAACTCAGCAAATCCGCTACCAGCTTGGGGCCTTCGGCAATAAACAAGCCCGATTCATCTCTGAATTTTTTGTGCCACAAACTTTGGATATATTTGGTATGCGTTTTGCTTAACATAGTCGCTTTTAAAAATTTATGCCGGTTAACCCATTATTTACATATAGTCTTTTAAAACAGGCGAAGTATTTCATTTTTATATGTCTGCTGGTATCATCTTGCACCATTCCCCGTAAATATCAGAAGGGCAAACCCTTTATTGCTAAAAATAATATCGAAGTTAAGGGAGGAAAATTTACTAAAGAAGAAAGAGCCAACTTAAAACAAAGGTTAAATGCCCGGTTAGACGACAGTTCCAAAGTGAACGTAATAGACAAGGCTTTTGTTTTTCATGTAATTGTATCGCCGCCGGCATATGATAGTAACTCAACAATAAAATCTGCCCGCAACATGGAAAATTCTATGGAGCACCTGGGTTATTATAAAGCCGCCGCCGATTATACTGTAGATACTGTTTTTAAAAACGACCAACAAAGAGTGCGGGTGAATTACACAGTAGAAGTTAATAAACCTACCTTGATTGATACATTCTCTTATATATTACGCAGGCCCGATCTTCAAAAATTGGCCGTAGAAAATATCAACAAAACGTTAATTCAAAAAGGCAAACCTGTAACTAAAGCTGCCGTACTTGGTGAGATAGACAGACTTGTAAATCTGTATCGAAATAACGGTTACTATAAATTTAGTTCAGAGCAACTGGTAATGCGTGGCGATACAACGGTGGCAGCCTTAACTACCATTACCGACGATATATTTGAACAACTGCGGTTACTTGCTGAAGCCAAACAGGCCAGGGACTCCCCGACCATTAAACTGGCTGTGGTATTAAACCCGCCTGCTGATAGTAGTAAGCTAAAGCAATACTACATTAACGACATTTATATTCTTCCCGATTATAAAAACGGCGATTTAATTACCGATAGTTCTTTTACACAGAAATATTATACTGGTAAAAAATGTAAAACTTGTCCGGCAGACACTAACTTAATTATCAGGTACAAAAAGTATCTTTTTAAGCCAAAGTTTTTAGCTAGAAATATGTATTTGCGAAAAGGTGATTTGTATAACCAGAATGACTTTTACAAATCGCTGAACAGTTTTGCCCGTGCCGGTGTGTGGGAGAGCACCAATATACAGGTTGAAGAAGTAAAACGAAAAGACAGTCTGCACAAAATAGACTTGATTGTACAGTTGATGCCAGGCAAGCAATATGGTTACGAGGCCGCAGTGGAAGCCAGTTATTCGGCGTCAAGCAATACAAACAGTGTAACAGCGGCCAATGCAGGTAACCTTTTAGGCCTGTCGGGCAATGTATCTTTTATTAACCGAAACCTGCGCAAGGAAGGTATAAAAATGACCAACTCATTGCTTGCCGGTGTGGAATTTAATTTCCGGCCCGACAGCAATAACACAAAAAATCTCATCAACTCTAATGAAGTTAGTTATACCAACAATATCAGTTTTCCAAGATTTGTTTTTCCCTTTGGGAATTTTAATTATGACAAACGTTTTGTATCAACCGAGTCGTTTGTAACTACAAAACTGTCTTATATTAATCGAATCAATCTATTCAATCTTCAGTCTTTTAATTTTGCAATTGGTTACTCGGCTACTACAATAAAAAATCATCAGTGGACAGTGAAGCCGCTCAATATTGAGTTTGCCCGTTTGTATAACGAAACGGACAGTTTTAAACAAACCCTTGCCGATAACCCGTTTTTACGATATTCTTTTAACACCGCACTGGTGGCCGGTTTTGGCATAGGCTATAAATACAACAAAATAAACAGCAGACACAGTAACAGGCAAAGCAGTATCCGTATTAATTTTGAACAGTCGGGTTTGCTTTTTGGCAGGCTGGGGCTTTTTAAACAGTATTTAAGGGAGTATGTAAAACTTGATGCAGAATTTACCCGGTCGATCAGCAGGCAAAAATCCGCTTTTGTGTTCAGACTGTTTGGTGGCGTAGGCTATGCCTACAGTAAAGACACAACTTTACCATTTTTTAAACAATATTTTGGCGGTGGAAGTAACAGTATGCGTGGCTGGCCGGTACGTGGTATTGGCAGGGGATCGCAGCCGTTGGCACCGTATGGATCAACAACCTTTAACGATCGAACTGGTGATATACAATTAGAAATGAATCTGGAATACCGCTATAATATAGCGCAGATAATACCCAATTCCTTAATGCTTAAAGGTGCATTGTTTGCTGATATCGGCAATGTTTGGAATTTCAGAAACTCCAAACCGGGCGGAGGAATTGACAGTACTCAATTTCAATTTAAAAATTTGTACAAAGACCTGGGTGTAGCCGTGGGAACGGGTTTCAGGCTCGACTTTAATTACTTTGTAGTTCGTTTTGATTTTGGTTTCCGGGTTAAACGCCCCGACGTGAGAAAAAATGATGGCTGGCAATTCCCTGATATAAACTTTAATAATTTATTTAAAAGGGGCGAACGCATCCCCGACCCAGCAAACCCAGGACAAACCTATAATGATAACCGCTATAAAAAATGGCGCTACGAAAATTATAATTTAACGATTGGGATAAGTTATCCTTTCTAATGAAAATAATGCCATTTATCATTGATCGAAGTTTGATTGTATAACTTAATAAATAATGTCCAATGACTCAATGACAAATAACCTAATGACTTATAGACTTCTCAAATTCTTCCACAGTAACAGCACTTACATTTTCAAACTCTCCAATTCTTGTGCGGCATAAACTGCTGAGGTAACCACCACAACCTAATACAGCGCCATAATCATTGGCAAGGCTTCTGATATAAGTGCCTGTAGAACAAATCACTTTAAATTCAACAACAGGCAATTCAATTTTCGTTATTTCAAAAGATTTGATGTTGATGGGGCGTGGCTTTAACTCAACATCAACTCCACGTCTAGCCAGTTCATACAAAGCAACACCATCTTTTTTTATAGCAGAGTAGATTGGCGGCATTTGCTCAATGTCTCCAACGAATTTTTGCGTGGTACTTTGTAATATCTCCTCGGTAAGAAATGAAAATTCTTTTTGTTGTTCCGGCTCGCTTTCTAAATCATATGTGGGTGTAACAGCACCTAAAGTAATACTGCCAGTATATTCTTTTTCCTGTGCCATATACTCATTTATCTTTTTGGTGAATTTACCGGTGCATACTATTAGCAAGCCTGTTGCTAATGGGTCAAGCGTTCCAGCATGGCCTATTTTTTTTATCTGAATTAAGCTACGTAGTTTACGTACCACATCAAAAGAAGTCCAGTGCAGGGGCTTGTTTAACAAGATAAGTTTTCCATCAAGGTATGGTTGCTGTATGGCCGGGTCAATAGGTATCCTTTCTTTACGTTCCCTTTTTACCGGCTCCTCACCTGCCTGAATAAGCTTGTTAGTATATCTTTCTCTGTATGTTGTTTTACGTGCCAATGAATTTTTGGCAAAGGTACTACATGATGAGGCCGTGAAAAAATATTGAATTATATGGCCTGTCTTGCCTTCAGCTCTAAATATTTATTAACCGCATTAATGGTCAATTTTTCAGGAGGAGTTAAGATAGATAATATCCCATGCTTCTTTAACTCCTTAACGATGAGTCTTTTCTCGAATTCAAATTTTTCAGCAACAGTTTTTATATAGACTTCTTCAACGTTCTGTGCATCTAAATGAGAGAGTTTATGCAGCTCGGTATTTTCAAAAAACACCACCATAAGCAAATGATGCCGGGCTATGCTTCGCAGATAATTCAACTGCCGGTTTAAACCAGAAAGCGATTCGAAATTAGTGTAAAGTACTATCAGGCTGCGGTGCTTGATGCGGTTACGTATCTGCATGTACAACATTTCGTAATCACTTTCTAAAAAAGCGGTTTCCTGGTTGTATAAAAGCTGCAGAATATTTTCACGCTGTATGGGCTTACGATCGGCAGCCAGTAAAGAGCCCATCTTATTAGCAAATGTCATCAGCCCCACCCTGTCTTGTTTTTGCAGGCAAACATTGGCCAACACAAGCGTGCTGTTAATGGCGTAATCCAGCAGGGTAAGCCCGCCAAAAGGCATTTTCATTAATCGCCCTTTATCAATAATACAATATACCTGTTGCGATTTTTCATCAGTATAATTATTCACCATCAGCGATCCCTTCCGTGCTGTGGCCTTCCAGTTTACACCACGGATATCATCGCCACGCACATATTCCTTTATTTGCTCAAACTCCATGCTATGGCCAATCTTACGCATACGCTTGTTGCCCTGCTCGGCCTGTATGGTAGTTTGCGAAAGCAACTGGTACTTTCGCATTTGTAAATAAGAAGGGTAAACGGGCACTGTTTCCGCGGCCTCCATGTTGTGTCGCCGTTTTAATAAACCCAGTAAAGATTTTACGTAGATAACAATGCGGCCAAAATCGTATTCTCCACGAGTGACGGGGCGTAGATTATAGGTAATATTCTTCTGCTCACCTGCGGAAAAACGCTGCCTCAGTTTCCAATCCCGTTTTTGAAACTGTACCGGCAATTCGTCAATAATCTCCATTTCCACCGTAAAAAGCATATTATTCTTAACCTGCATCTCCACTTTATTCTCGTCGCCATTACTAAAGCGGTCGGCTGTTATTCTTTTTGCAGATGGCGCTTTGCCGATAAGAAAAAGAAACAGGTAGTCAAAAAAGCAGAGCAATGCAAAGATGAGTAATGCAATTTTTGAGAATTCGTAAATACCATTAATATCTTCTCTGAAAAAAGAAAGGATGAAGAAAAAAATACAAAGCCCTGCCAAAAGATAAAATCTTGCGGTAAGGTAAAGTGCGCCAATATATTTCCCTGTTCTGCTCATCAGTTATTTTATCTGTACTTATCTGGGTACTTCAATCGCTTTTAAAATAGATTCAATCAAATCATCGGCAGTAATACCTTCCATTTCTTTTTCGGGTGTTAAAATAATACGATGCCTCAATACATGCGGCGCCATCTCCACAATATCTTCTGGTGTAACAAAATCACGGCCTTTTATAGCAGCATTGGCTTTTGCCGAACGAAGTATTGCCAGTGAAGCCCTTGGCGAAGCCCCCAGGTACAATGCAGGATTGTTGCGGGTTTCATGCACTATCCGGGCAATAAACTCCACGAGCTTTGGCTCAATAATAATAGATTGTATCTGTGTGCGATAATGTTGTATCTCAGCTGCCGACAATACTTTTCGTATTCCCTCCATCATCTGGTTTTGTGTTTTTCCCTGTTGGCGATTTAAGATGGCAATTTCCTCTTCCAGTTTAGGGTAGCTTACTTCAATTTTGAAAAGGAAACGATCAAGCTGGGCTTCGGGTAAGCGATAAGTACCTTCCTGCTCTATAGGGTTTTGAGTGGCCAGTACAATAAACGGAAAACTCATCTGGTGTGTAATGCCATCAATAGTAACCTGGCGCTCTTCCATCACTTCAAACAATGCGGCCTGTGTTTTTGCCGGGGCACGGTTTATCTCATCAATTAAAACGATATTGCTGAAAACTGGCCCTGCTTTAAATTTAAATTCCCCTTCTCTTGGGTTAAATACCGACGTACCAATTACATCACTTGGCATCAAATCGGGCGTAAACTGCAGACGTGAAAAATCTACATCAATGATTTTTGCTATCAGCTTTGCGGTTAAAGTTTTAGCCACACCGGGCACGCCCTCAATTAAAATATGACCATCGCATAAAAGGCCAATCAACAGCAAGTCAACCATTTTATACTGGCCAATAATGACCTGTGCAATTTCGTTTTTGATCTCGTACACGGACCTGTTCAGTCCGCTCAGGTCAATGCGTTGCTCAAATAAATTTTCTTCCATCAGTTTCTGTTTTTATCCCAAACACAAATAGTTTGAGAGGTTTTATTAAAAAGACTATCCTGTATTTTTATAAAAATATTGTATTTGCTCCTGTAAAGAAAGCAGCTGATAATCGTTAACCACATCGCTTTTATGCGTAGCAACAATAC
>JBBKXU010000174.1:0-6204 GCA_037969645.1 Ferruginibacter sp.
ATTATATGGATGAGGCAGAACAGTTATGTGACCGTATTGCTATTTTAGATGAGGGAAAAATAATATCGCTTGACAGTCCGGATAAAATGATTGATGACCTGGTATCATCGGGTTTTGAACGCCCAAAACAGGTAAAAGCGGCTAACCTGGAAGATGTTTTCATACATTTAACAGGCCATGGTATGAGAGATGATTAAAAAAACGTTTATTTGCAATTCAATTTTTTACTTAAATAAATATTAATGAAAAAAGTACTACTTAGTTCGATTTTAATGTTAGTTGTTTCAATGATGGTATCTGCACAAGGCGATGCCAAAGTTGCAGCCAAGGCAGGTGCGGCTAAAGCTCCTGCAAAACCAGCCGTTAAAGCTGCCGATCTTCAGTTTAAAAATTTAATAGACAGTTTCAGTTATGCTGCCGGTATTAATGTGGCTACCAATATGCAGGCTCAGGGAATCAGCAAATTGAATACATCTATGATGAATAAGGGTATAGAAGATATATTTAATAAAAATGCCCAAAAACTAACCCAGGAGCAGGTTAATGCTTGTATGCAGGCACAGCTCGATATTTTTGCTGCTGAAAAAACTGCTGCCGATAAGGCTAAAGGCAATGCTTTTTTAGAAGCCAATAAAAAACGCAAAGAAGTAGTAACCTTGGCCAGCGGATTGCAATACGAAGTAATTAAAAGTGGCGATGTTAATGGCCCTATGCCAAAGTCGGTAGATACTGTTGAAGTAAATTACCGCGTTGCTTTGTTTGACGGTGAGGATATTGAAAATAGCTTTACAAGCGGTACGCCTGCAGTATTTCCGGTTATGGGTGTAATAAAAGGCTGGATAGAAGTTTTACAGTTAATGAGAAAGGGCGATCATTGGAAAGTGTATGTGCCCAGCGAACTGGCATACGGACCTTCAGGTAACGGCCCGTCAATTCCACCAAATTCAACATTAAAGTTCGAAATTTCATTAGAAGATATCAGGCCCTTTGTAGCTAAAACAGCTGGACAATAATGAGCGATGATTTAAGATACCCGATAGGGCAATATATTACTCAGCCATTCTCCGAAAAACTTTTAGGGGAGTGGCTGACTGATATTAAGAATTTGCCGCAGCATTTGGAAAATGCTATTTTAAATTTAGACGAAGCACAGTTAAACACAACTTACCGTGAAGGAGGGTGGACATTGAAACAGGTTGTGCACCATGTTGCCGACAGCCATATGAACGCCTATATGCGTTTTAAACTCGGGCTTACCGAAGATAACCCGGCCATTAAACCTTACGACGAAGCTGCCTGGGCCGAAATGGATGATACCAAGAACCTGCCCATTAATATTTCACTGACCTTGCTGCATGCCTTGCACAGTCGCTGGCACGAAGTATTAAAGAATATGAGTGCCGCTGACTTTGATAAAACTGTTTTTCACCCCGAGCACAACAAAGAAATGACGCTTTGGTATTTGCTAGGCATGTATAGCTGGCATAGCAGGCACCATGTGGCGCATATAACTTCGCTTAGGGAAAGGATGAAGTGGTGATGGTTAATTGTTAATTGTTAATGGTTAATGGTTAATTGTTGATAGTTCGTACTATGATTTACGGATTGCGGATATCAATTAACCTATAACCGACCGAACCATGAACTGGAAAAAAATCTCCTCCGAATACATTAGCAATCACCAGTACTTTACTGCACGCAAAGACGTTTGTGAAATGCCCGATGGAAAAATTGTTGACCCTTATTTTGTGGTTGAATTACCCGAAACAGTTTGCGCCATGGCAATTACAGAAGCCAATGAAGTAATTCTGATTAAACAATACCGCCATCCCATTGAAGAAAGTATATTAGAGCTGCCCGGCGGGTTTATTGATAAAGGAGAAACCCCCGAAACCGCTATTGCCAGAGAATTACAGGAAGAAACCGGTTATCAGTTTACCAATTTTGAATACTTAGGCAGAGTAGGAGGCAACCCCGGTGTACTCAACAATTTTACCGCACTTTATTTGGCAACCGGAGGTAAAAAAGTAACTGCTCAACAACTTGATGACAATGAAGAAATTGAAATAAAGTTATTTCCTTTGGAAACAGTGAGAGAGATGCTGATGAATAATGAGATTAAACAGGCTTTGCATGCAGTTTGTATGTTTTATGCGTTTAGTAAGTTAGATTCATTGAAATAATTCAGTACTTACCTCCGATACCAAAAAGATACTTCCACAAACAATTATAATATCATTTACTGCTGCATTAAGTTTGGCGGCTTTTAGGGCATCGTTTACATCGTCAAAGCTTTGGCCGTTAATATTAGTCGCTTTTGCTTTTTCAAGCAAATCTGCATGCGGTAGGGCACGGTCAATATGTGCATTGCTAAAATAGTAGGTTGCCTCTTTAGGTAAAATGCTCAATACTTTATTTATGTCTTTATCTTTTACAAAACCCATTACAAAATGCAGTGCTGCCGACGGCCGACGGACGACGGATAACTGATGGAGTAGATGCAAAATGCCGTCTTCGTTATGGGCAACATCAAGGATGATGGTAGGATTATTTCTTATCACATCCCATCTGCCATGGAGGCCAGTGAGTTTTTTTACATTTGCTAAAGCAAATTCTACATCTTCATCTTCGAGGGTAAAACCCTCATCAAGTAAGATATCCAGCGTAGATAAAACAGTGCATAAATTTTTTGTTTGGTACAGTCCATTTAAGTCGAGGTTAAATGATAAAGGTATTTTGTGTACTGTGTCGATTATATCACAATAGAGTAATTTCATCGAATAAGTAGTATCAGAAACAATAAATTGCTCCTGTGAAAAATAAATAGGAGCATTCACTTGTTGGGCCTTATTGATAAATATTTCTTTTGTTTCGGGCAAATAT
Source organism: Ferruginibacter sp. (assembly GCA_037969645.1). Lineage (GTDB taxonomy): Bacteria > Bacteroidota > Bacteroidia > Chitinophagales > Chitinophagaceae > Ferruginibacter. The sequence goes on from JBBKXU010000174.1 coordinate 2,884, forward strand.
TCGCCAATTACAACAGGTACATTTGTTTTGATGATACCTGCTTTTTCGGCTGCAATTTTTTCGAGTGTATCGCCCAACAGATCCATATGATCGTAGCCTATATTGGTGATGATGGAGAGGAGGGGAGTGATGATGTTGGTGCTGTCTAACCTGCCACCAAGGCCCGTTTCAATAACTGCGATATCTTCTTTTTCTTTTTCGAAATAATCAAAAGCCATGGCTACGGTGAGTTCAAAAAAAGAAGGTTTTATTTGTTCTGATACAGTTTTAGTTCTTTCTACAAAATCAACAACAAATTCCTGGCTAATCATTTCGCCATTAATTTTTATCCGCTCCCGAAAATCTTTTAAATGCGGCGAAGTATATAAACCTGTTTTGTAACCCGCCTGCTGCAAAATGGCTGCCAGCATATGACTGGTACTGCCTTTACCATTAGTACCTGCAATATGAATGCTTTTAAATTTTGTTTGTGGATTGTCTATGGCGTTACATAAAGCAATAGTATTATCAAGGTCTTCTTTATACGCAGCGGCGCCAATACGACTGTACATGGGCAGTTGTGCATAGAGATAATCAATTGTTTGCTGATAGGTCATTTAATGTACGATGGTTGATGTGGGATGTACAACAGCAAATGTAGGTAAAGATGAATAATGGTATGCAGTACAAGAGTGCCCTTCGTTCCTCAGGATAAACTCTGCCAATGAAGTTGAAAAAAGTAATTCCGCCGGGTTCACAGAGGAGATAAAACATAATCTCAAACATTTCCCCCTTTAGGGGATAGGGGCACCTACTGCACTCTAAAATTAAACGGTACCGTAACTACAGACTCGTGGTCGGATTTGTTGAATTCAATATTGGGTAAATAGCCTCTGATAGCATTAGCATATTTAGAATCAACACTGGTAGAGCCTTTATCGAATGTTACAAATGTGCCACGGCCAGCGGGAGAGACTTTAATAACGGCATTAATTGTAGCACGGGGCAGTTCGCCCATAAAAATATAATTGTTTACAATAGTGCGGTCGCCTTTTGAAACCCTTAAACTGCCGCCGGCTGTTTTACCTCCGGGCGTATTACCATAACTGTCGGGCTTGCCACTTGGGCTGCCGGCATCACCAGTACCGCCCGGTTTATTGCCCTGCATGGTATAGCCATTGTCTTCGGTTGCGCCATTACCGGTACCACCTGTTGCACCCTTATAGCCTGGTATTTTTGGCGTTTGAGGTTTTGGTGGAGTTGGAGTAACCACGGTAGAAGGAGTTTTCACCTTAGTTGTCGTCTTAATGGGTTTTGCAACCGGTGCCGATTCTGCATCGGAATTATCGGTATTATATTCTTCGGCTTGGGTATTGGTTACTGCAGAAGCCGGTTGTGGGGTAGAAGATTCGGATGATGGAGATTTTTCGCCCTTGATTAGTGGTTGTACTTCGCCATAGCCTTCATCATCATTTCCTAAATTAATTTCAATAAATTCCTCTGTAATCTTTGGGACCAGAGGTGCATGTTTCCAGGAAACCAGTAATGTGATCAACAAGATAGCAGCCAGAATAATGGCAGTATAGGTTAACGCCTTTCTGTTCTTTTGGGATTCAAATGCTATTAAAGTATGATCAGGAGCCATAGTCAAAGTTACTTAATTATGTATGAATGATTAAAAACCATGCCGTATTTCATAAACTGAGCTTAGGTTTTAACAATTTTGCAACGTTGCTCTTTAGTTATTGTAGATTCTGCTTCCAAATAACATACTGCCAATACGCACCATATTACTGCCGGCATCTAAAGCAAATTGAAAATCGGCGCTCATGCCCATGGAGAGAACGGAGAATTGGCAATTAGCAATGGGCAATGGGGCGTATTTATCATACAAGGCTTTTAAAGATGCAAACTCTTTTTTGATAAGATCATTATCTTCTGTGAAGGATGCCATGCCCATTAAACCATTTATGGCAACATTCTTAAATTCGATTTCCTTGGTTTTTATCTTAGTGATTAAGCTATCGAGTTCGTTAGCGTCAAATCCAAATTTTGTTTCTTCGGCAGATATATGAATCTGTAGCAGGCAGGGGATGATGCGGTTGAGTTTTGCACCTTGCTTGTTAATTTCCTTTAATAATTTTTCGCTGTCAACCCCATGAATAAGGTGAATGAATGGAGCAATATATTTTACTTTATTGCTTTGCAGGTGGCCAATAAAATGCCAGTTGATATCTTTGGGAAGTTGTTCGTGTTTTTCAAACAGTTCCTGCACATAATTTTCGCCAAAATCACGATGGCCAAAATCATATATGGCCTTAATATTTGTTACAGGTTGTATTTTAGAAACAGCAACGAGTTTAGCTTTGCCATTAAGTCTATTTAAAATTTCCTGGTATTTTTCTTTATTAATACTCATTTTTTGCCATTGCTAAGTTATTATAATGGTTATAAAAAATGTGCAAATGTCTTATCATCTGCACATCTTCGCTTTTATCTTCTACATGTCCCTCTCTCCTTGGGGAGAGGATAGGTGAGGGGTTATTTCAATATCGCCCTGCTTATCACAATCCTTTGCACTTCACTTGTTCCCTCATAAATCTGTGTAATTTTTGCATCTCTCATCAAACGTTCAACATGGTATTCTTTTACAAAGCCATAACCGCCGTGAACCTGTACGGCTTCTGTTGCGGTCCACATAGCAGTTTCGCTGGCGAAAACTTTGGCCATGCTGCTGCTTAAGGTATAATCAATGCCCTGGTCCTTTTCCCAGGCCGCTTTTAAACAAAGTAATCTTGATGCTTCAATTCTTGTAGCCATATCGGCCAGTTTAAACTGAATGATCTGGTGGTTCATAATTTCGGTACCAAATGCTTTACGTTCTTTACTGTAAGCTAAGGCTAGTTCATAGGCGCCGGCAGCAATTCCTAATGCCTGTGAGGCAATACCAATTCTACCACCAGCCAAAGTTTTCATGGCAAAGCTGAAGCCAAATCCGTCTTCACCAATTCTGTTTTCCTTGGGTACTTTAACATCGGTGAATAAAATACTGTGTGTATCGCTGCCTCTGATGCCTAATTTGTTTTCTTTGGCGCCTACCTCAACACCATCCCAATTTTTTTCAACAATAAAAGCATTGATACCACGACTGCCTTTACTTGGATCGGTATGAGCAATAACCAAATAAACGCTGGCACTATTACCATTGGTTATCCAGTTTTTGGTGCCGTTTAGTAAATAGTAGTCACCTTTATCTTCTGCAGTTGTACGCTGCGAAGTTGCGTCGCTACCGGCTTCTGGCTCGCTTAATAAAAATGCGCCTATATATAATTCACCATCTTT
>JBBKXU010000175.1:0-7448 GCA_037969645.1 Ferruginibacter sp.
TTCTATCTCCATCCAGACGTTGTACCAGATCGGCAACCAAACCATAATCAGTTACATTTGAAATAAACCTGTCGAATTCATAATAATCAACATTATCAAAGAATTTATGCAAACCTTCCTTTTCTGTTTCTACAAGGAATTTTTTATACAAATACATAAAACTTGATGTATAAAGTGCACTGCTGCCTTCCATCACAAGATCATAACTACCGGCGAGTAGCAGAAAATACAGTTCGGATGCGTTAAGGCCGTTCAGCACATTGAAACGTACATTATCCGGTGAATCGTGCAGATCGTTTATTTCTTTAATGAAATAATAATTTCCTGTTTTTTTATTAAAATTTACGATAGGCTTTTTTAGAAAATCACTTATTTCCGGATCGAAGCTTGTATGTAACCTGAGTGCTTCTTGAACAAACGTGCGGTAATAATCTTTTGGAACCATCATCAGTTTTTTAATATCGGCTTCTGTAATACGGTTCTCTAAAATGGCCATACTGAAAGGCAGTATGGTATTAATATCCATACTTGTTTCGATCTGCGAAATTGCCTTTACTGAAATTTTATTATTATCATTAACCAATGCTGTGTAAAAACTATTCTTTTCTGCAAGTTTCCTATAGAGTATCTCGGGGGCAACGTTGGCCATAAGGTAAAGCAGTGTGTCCTTGTATCGTTCAAATTGCCCTGATTCAATCCTGCTGGAGATTAAATAGGGCTCGTAAAACATTTCTTTAAGATCAACTACAGTTTTAATTGTATGGGCCAACGGTAGTTTATCAAATACCAATAAAAATATTTTGCTGTGAGACAGATTAATATCCATCAATTGACTGGTTACAGTTCCGTATTTATAGGCTTTTAAGGTTAAAAGAAAGTTATGATTCAGGGATGGCATTCCCAGTGTAGTAATATGATTCTCATTAAGTTCACTGTCGCAAATTTCAAAAAGCCTTGTTAGCACGTCTTTGATAGGCTGGTTCTCAATTGTAAATTTTACTTTAACCAATGAATCGCAGGTTTTAAAATAAAAGTGATCAATAATTTTAACATAAGCAGCATCAACATTTCCGATTTTTATTTTATTAACCAACTTGCTCTTTGATTTTGCATAGTCTGCTTCTTTATCAGTAACTGTTAGCGACATGAGCATGAAAGCTAATATAGCCAACGGTAAAGATTTGTAATTGCTGCTGCAAAAGTTCTTAAAGAGAGTAAGGAAATACATTTTTTAACGATTTTAGTTTTATTGATATGATCTTATATTAATACTTAGTCTGCTCCTTTTTCTCTAAATCCAGTTAATTTTAAGCGTAAAACCCAATAGATCGCAGCATTTTAGTTAAATAAATACTAATAGCATGCCATAAATAAAGAAGCTGGTAATTTTATAAATAAAAAGGTTAACTTCATAGGTATTCTGACAGTAGTAAATCCGATCGTTAATAAATCCATTTATTGAACTATGAGAAAAGTAACATGTTTGTTCATTTCCATCAGCCTGCTATTCGTTTCATTTGATGTTTCAGCCGGCTCTTTTCAACAACAAGACAACATTTTTTCAGAAAGATCAACAAACTCTGATTATGTTGTAGCTGTAAGCAATAATAAAACTGTTGGGCCTGCTCCAATAACTAAAATTGAGGTTTCCGTTGCTGCCGATACTTCGTTCCGGCAAATTGATACCAGATACAGAACAGCATACGAACGATTGAAAGATCAGGCTGTGTCAATTAAAGAATATGCGAATGACAATAGTTATAACTCTGAGTACTGTTTTCTGATAGATATGTCTATCCCTTCGGGGAAAAAGCGCTTTTTTGTATATAACATTAGCAAAGATTCTGTTGAGTATACTTCACTCGTATCGCATGGATTTGGATCTTTTAATATTGAAAAATATGAAGAGCCATTGAGTTTTTCTAATACGCCTTCCAGTTATAAAACATCGTTAGGAAGATACAAGGTTGGGTATTCATATAACGGTGCATATGGTTTGGCTTATAAATTGTATGGTCTGGACAGTACTAACAACAAAGCCTTTGAACGTGCTATAGTGCTTCATTCAGATTATCATGTTCCGGAAATAGAAACTTACCCTTTCAGAATATTTCAAAGTGCAGGATGCCCCACAGTAGCCCCTGCTTTCCTGTCGGTTCTTACTAATTATATCAAAAAATCCCAAAAACCTATTTTAATGTGGATTTATAATTAGTGCAATGCACATTCTTTCAGTCAATCTTACATAATTACCGTTGCAGGTAGCGGTGAAAATTAGCCGGTTTATCTACTATCAGCAGTGTCTATTAAATCACTCACTGTTTAAATAAATTTGCGAGGGCAGGCTGCGGCAACTACTACAGCCAGCCCTCGCAATTAGAAATCAACCCAAACAAGTTCCCTGTTAAAAGTTTCTGGTTGACCAAACCATTTGTGTACCGGGTTTTTGAACTTTTAAATCCGTTTCGGCTGTAATAAATATTCTTGCAGGCTTAACAGGCGAAGTAGCGGTAAAACGTACTACATCTTTTTTGTCTGTCCAGGTATCCGCACCGTCGATAGTACCAATACTGGTTGTTACTCTGCTTTCATTTTGCATCCATACCACATAACCTTCTTTTACGGGTTTCATCAGTTTTACCGCTTCCATATCCTTAATAGTAAGGTTAATAACATAGTTGCCTGCAGCATCCCTTTTTATCTCCATCCCGTCTTTAACCGGCGCTGGGGGTGGGTTTTCTGCCTCTTTGGTTTCAGTTACTGTCGTTTTTGAAGCATTCGACTTTTTTGAGCAACCTTCCAGAGCGCCGATAATAAGCAGGCTGCTGGCAGCAACAAATAAAATATTGAACAGCCTGTTTAATATTATCAATTTCATAGTTGTAAAAATTTATCGTTAGGGATTAATTTCTTGGAGTGAATTTACAAATGATTTTTCATGAATAAAATAAAAAAAGGGAAAAACCAGGACTCAACTGCAATAAACAAGTAATTAAACTCGCTGTAGAGGCATATTTTTACATTAGCAAAATTGATAGTTTAGTATGATGAAAGATCTGCTGCATAACCCCGTTTATAACGCCCTGCTCTCCGGCGACCAGCATCTTGCTTTTGGTACAGATACAGTGAAGTTTTTTGATGAACAGGTTTCCCCTTTTGTTGGTTTTGATGAAAATTATACGAATGGTTTTAACGACCTGTATGATTTGTTGCCCGAGGGTCGTAAAATTCTTTATGCAATTCCTTCAATTATTACGCCACCACCTGGGTGGTTGTTACGTCATGACATAAAAGGATTGCAGTTTGTGTATGAAGGGCTAACCGATATGAAGGGCGAATTTACACGTGTGTTACCACTGGGGGAGCAACATATTGACCAAATGATTGAGCTCGCAAGAATAACCAAACCTGGCCCTTTTGACAAAAGAACGATTGATTTTGGTAGCTACTATGGAATTTTTATGCAGGATAAACTGGTAGCCATGACCGGGCAACGGCTGCATGTAGAAAATTTTACCGAAATCAGTGCAGTTTGTACACACCCGGAATATACGGGAAAAGGGCACGCATTTACTTTATTACAACATCAGTTACAACTCATTCTGCAGCAGAATCAACAAGCATTTTTGCATGTAAGGGAAGATAATGGAAGGGCGATTGAAATCTACCAAAGAATGGGTTTTAAAATCTCCCGTCAAATGAACTTTTATTTTATGCAGAAGTTATGAGTTATCCCATTCAGACTTTTTAAAAATTAGTAAGTTTTGTCTATATTAGGGTAACTAACATTCATCATTAAAATGTCAAAAAATGAAAAAGAAACTTGTAAGCTGTTTAGTAATGCTGTTTTTTACCCTCATCAGTTTTAATGCTAAGGCACAGGATGCCATGCTTGCCGAGGTGAAATTATTTGCCGGAAATTTTGCACCAAGAGGTTGGGCATTTTGCCAAGGGCAGTTACTGGCCATTTCACAAAACACAGCATTGTTTTCAATTCTGGGCACCACTTATGGTGGCGATGGCCGGACAACGTTTGCTTTACCCGATTTAAGGGGAAGAGTACCGGTTGGCGTTGGTAATGGCCCGGGCCTGTCTGATCAGAAATTGGGTGAAAAATCTGGAACAGAAACTACAACTATACAAAGTAATCAATTGCCAAGCCACAGCCATAATGTACCAACCGTAAAAGTGGGTATTGCAGATAATAGCAGTAGCCAAAAGGTTACGGTTGTAAGTGAAACTACTGATGGTGCAAAGGGAGTACCAACCTACAACACGGGTGGTGGACAAGCAATTAATAATAAGCAGCCCTCTCTGGGGTTAAATTATATCATTTGCATGCAGGGGTTTTATCCGTCCAGAAGTTAACCCTGTGATATGCAGGCGAACCGCAAAAAAACTGAAAAATATTTATTAATGTCTTCTTTTAGAAGTAGTTAAGAGCTATATGGCATATTACACTTTGAGTTGGTCTGCATGAAACGCAATATGCGCCTAGTCGTTTAATGATAGGCTTACGTAAACCATCTACAATAAATAGATCAACTAGCTTACAAAAAATTGGTTTGCAAGTAAGCATCTTTGTGCTGTTAAGAAATCCAAATATCCAACCTCTGAATCCATTCTTATCCAATGAAAACCGGTGAACAGGAATAATGTTCATCAATGAAAATGCAAGCCTTTATGAGAAACCTTCTGGAAAGAAGGTTTTTTTATTGCCCAACTGCTGTTTTTTTTACTTTGATAACCACGGCCTTTGAAACGGGGGTATTACTTTTTATAGCCACACTGCTGATGGGTACCAGCACATTTGTTTCGGGGAAATAGGTGGCCACACAGGTTTTTGGAATGGAGTAGGGCACCACAATAAATTTATGTGCCACCCGTGCTTTGCCGTCATCATAATTAAACAAATCAACTACATCTTTTTCTTTCAGGTTCCGGTCAATCATATCCTGCCTGTTCATCATAATAACACGTCTTTCGTTGTAAATGCCGCGGTAGCGGTCATCCAAACCATAAATGGTTGTGTTAAATTGATCATGACTGCGAATGGTCATCATCAGCAACTCATCATCTCTTAAAATTATTGGAGCAGAAATAGCAATATTGAACTGGGCTTTTTTGGTTTGGGTATCAAAGCTTCCATCACGGTTGCAGTTTGGTAAATAAAAACCGCCTGGTATTCTCACCCTTTCATTATAGTTTTCAAAACCTGGAATGCAGGCTTCAATATCGGTACGTATATGATCGTAATGCTGCAGATATTTATCCCAGTTTATTTTACTATTTACCAAACTTGCTTTTGCAAGTTGGCACACAATTTCCGGTTCACTTAATAAGGTTTCGCTGATAGGTTTTAATATGCCTTTCGATTGCTGTATTACACCCATAGAGTTTTCGCAGGAAACAAATTGCGTTTCATCGTTCATCATATCTTTATCACTTCTTCCTAAACAAGGCAGTATCAGTGCTTCTTTACCATGCACCAAGTGGCTACGGTTTAGTTTGGTTGAAACATGTACCGTGAGTTTGCATTTGCGCAGCGCTTCAGCTGTGTAAACGGTATCGGGTGTGGCTGATAAAAAATTGCCACCCATGGCAATAAATACACTCGCTTTTTCTTCATGCATGGCCTTAATACAATCTACTACATCGTAACCATGTTTTTGCGGAGGTTCAAAATTAAAATGATTTTGCAGCGACTGTAATAATTTAGGCGAAGGCTTTTCAAAAATACCCATGGTGCGGTCACCCTGCACATTGCTGTGCCCACGTACCGGGCAAGTGCCTGCACCGGGTTTGCCGATACTTCCTTTCAATAAAAGCAGGTTAACAATTTCTTTAATGGTGTCAACAGCATTCTTATGCTGCGTTAACCCCATGGCCCAGCAAGCAATAATCTTTGTTTTGTCTTTTAAAATAGCTGCGGCCTGTCTTACATCCATCATATCAACACCCGATTCAGCAACCAATTTTTGCAGATTCTGCTTGCGCAGATGTTCGACAAATCCGGCGAACCCTTCCGTATTTGAATTAATAAATTCCTGGTCAAATACTTTTCCAGGCGCCATTTTTTCTTCATTCCATAATAGTAATTCAATGGCCTGTAACAAAGCCATATCGCCGTTTATTTTTATAGGCAGAAACAAATCGGTAAGAGCGCTGTTAATGCCTAGAATACCTTTTAGCTTTTGAGGATTGTTAAAACCCATCAATCCTGTTTCGGGTAAAGGGTTTATAGAAATAATGACCGCTCCGTTTGCTTTTGCTTTTTGCAAAGCTGTAAGCATGCGGGGGTGATTGGTACCGGGGTTTTGCCCCAGAATCATAATTACTTCAGCCTCATAAAAGTCTTCCAGTTTTACCGAGCCCTTTCCAATACCCAGCGATTCGCCTAATGCCACACCACTGCTTTCGTGGCACATATTGCTGCAATCGGGTAAATTATTGGTGCCGTATTCCCTTACAAAAAGTTGGTATAAAAAAGCAGCTTCATTGCTTGTTCTACCTGACGTATAAAAAATAGCTTCATCAGGCGACGATAAAGTTTTTAACGAGTTGCCAATTAATTCAAAAGCATCCGCCCATGGTATAGGCTGATAATGTGTAGCACCTTCAGGGAGGTACATCGGCTCTGCAATGCGCCCTTTCTTACCAATTTCATAATCGGATAATGTAGCAAGATCACTTACCGCATGCTGCTTAAAAAAATCTTCACCAATTGCTTTTGCTGTAGCTTCATCGGCAATAGCCTTTGCACCATTTTCGCAGTATTCAGCAATGCCGCTGCGTTCATCATCGGGATCGGGCCATGCACAACTGGGGCAATCGAATCCATCTTTTGTATTTAATTTATTGAGTGCCTTTAATCCACGAAAAATCCCGGCTTCACCAAAAACATGCTACAGACTAATAAAAACGGCCGGTACACCAGCAGCCACTTTTTTAGGTGGCCCCAGCGTTAATCCGGTAAAGGTTTCGGGATTCTCGGCAGCGGGTATGTCTTTCTCGTCGCTCAATTTGTAACAGGTTTGTTTGGGTTCGCAAAATTATCGCTCTGGTCTTCGATAGTATCATCCAGGCACACAAAATCTTTTTCAACTAAAAGGTACAGGGAATTATCTTCAAAAAAAGGCATAGTTGAATCAATACCCACAATATCATTTTTTGGCCAATCTTTTGCAAAAGACGCAGGAATATGCATGGTTATTTTATTAGAACCGAGAGTCGCAAATAATGAATTCGTTTCTTCATCTATTTGCAACGCATAAACAAAGCTATTGTTTGGGAAGATGGTTTGTTCCTGCAGATAGCTGGTTTCTGCAAGCTTAGTTACCTCTGATTTTGTAAGACGGTAACGTATGGAATTTCCTTTGATGCGTATTTTCATAATTATAATTTCTCTGTAGTGCCCTTTGTGTCCCCTTCGTGTACTTTGTGGTATA
>JBBKXU010000176.1:0-6651 GCA_037969645.1 Ferruginibacter sp.
GCGATATACACATCGGGCAAATTGCCGAGCGTTGCTTTTACCACCACAGGGTTAAAGTAGATTAATGAAGCTGCAAGTAAAACAGAAAAGAAATTCTTAGCCAAACCAAGCTTAAAACAAATGAAATATGCTAAAATAACCAGCAGCGAAAGAGACGGCATACAGGTCGAAAAATCATTGATGCCAAATATTTTAAACCAAACAGCCTGGTGCAGTACTACCAATGCCCGGGCTGAATAGATATCATCGGCAACGAACATATCAAAATTCCCCTGTAAAAATTGATGGCTTAAAAAAGCATAGTGCAGATCATCGGCACCGCTGTAGGTATAAAAACTAAAATAACGGGTAGCCAGCATGAGCAATGTAACGCCCCAAAAAACAGACTTTACAACCAACGCTTTTTGGTAAAATTCTTTCTCGCCGGCAAAATTTTGCATTCGTTAATTTAAAATAAAGATAACAATTACTGCAGTTTGTTTTCGTTAGGTTTTACAGCATAAAAATGCTGAATACGCTAATCAATCACTTTTTTTTCTTTAAAGCTAAAATGCTTTTGACTAATGTAACTGATGGTAACGATGATGGCCGTAGTGATGCATTGACTTAGAAAGGGCCACCAGCCAAACATTTCCACAAAAACTTTGAGGATAAGATAGTTGAGCGCCAGATTAAATACAAAAGATAACCCGTAACGAAATAACTGTATCCGTCCCTTTAAATTGGAGGTTACAAATACAACATATTTCATCAGGATAAACCCAACAGTAAAATTTACAAGAAAAGAAATGAACAAGGCTGCATTGTGAGGCTTCAGCGTATAAAAACCAAGCTCTACATTTTCGCCCTTAAAGGCAAATACCAGCAAAATTTTAAAAAGCGCTAAACCCAACACCGTATTGGCTCCGCCGCAGGCTGCATAACGGAAAGTTTGCACCGGCATAAGTTTGCGGAACGGCGGGTAAAAAAAATCGATGAGAGATATAATTTTGTCTTTCGGCATTATAAAATTGATAATTGAAGGTTGAAAGTTGTGCAAAAGCCGATAACAATCAACCTTCAACTTTTAACTATACAGTTCCGTTCTTGCCTCTTTCACCCTCTCATCTTCCAGATACTCATCGTAAGTCATCAGCTTATCAATCATCCCTTTTGGCGTTAGCTCAATAATACGATTACAAACCGTTTGCATAAACTGGTGATCATGTGTTGTCAACAGAATTACACTATTATATGCCACCATATTATCATTGAAAGAAATAATACTCTCCAGATCGAGGTGGTTGGTAGGTTCATCCAATACCAGCACATTGGGGTTCTGCAGCATCATTTTGCTGACCATGCAACGCACTTTTTCTCCTCCGCTTAATACATTGGTCTTCTTTAGAATCTCATCACCACTGAACAACATCTTACCTAAAAAACCACGTAAGAAATCTTCATCTACATCTTTGGTGGTTGGTGGTACGTATTGACGCAGCCAATCCATAAGATTGTATTTGCTGCCTTCAAAGTATTCGCTGTTATCGTTTGGAAGATAAGCAGGAGTAACGGTTGTACCCCATTCGTAAGTGCCGCTTTGGGCCTTCATTCTACCGTTTATTATTTCAAAGAAACTGGTAACGGCCATCGGATCACGGCTTATAAAAGCTATCTTATCTCCTTTCTGAATATCAAATTTAATTCTGTCAAAAATATTCTTACCATCTAAAGCATAAGCCAGATTATCCACTTTCAAAATCTCGTTACCTACTTCCCTATCTTGCTTAAAAATAATGCCGGGGTATTTACGGTTGCTTGGTTCAATATCTTCAATAACTAATTTCTCCAAAGCTTTTTTACGAGAAGTTGCTTGCTTACTTTTTGATGCATTGGCACTGAAACGTGCAATAAATTCCATCAGGTCTTTACGCTTGTCTTCCGTCTTCTTGTTCTTATCGCTCATTTGGCGGGCAGCCAGTTGAGAGCTTTCGTACCAGAAACTGTAGTTACCGGTATACACTTTAATCTTACACCTGTCCACATCGGCCACGTGTGTACAAACCGCATCTAAAAAGTGACGATCGTGACTTACAACAAGAACTATATTCTGGTAATCGGCTAAAAAGTTTTCCAGCCAACTGATGGTTTCCACGTCAAGGTTATTGGTAGGCTCATCAAGCAATAAAATATCGGGATTACCAAAAATGGCTTGCGCCAGCAATACCCTTACTTTAATGTTAGCGGCAATATCTTTCATCAGTTGATGATGCAATTCGTCCTTTACCCCAAGGTCGCTCAGCAAGGTTGCCGCATCGCTTTCGGCAGTATAGCCACCCATTTCACCAAACTCATGTTCCAGGTCGCCGGCTTTAATACCATCGGCTTCGCTAAAATCTTCTTTAGCATAAAGGGCATCTTTCTCTGCCATCACTTTCCACATTTTTTTGTGGCCCATCATTACTGTATGCAGCACAGATATCTCATCAAAAGCATTCTGATTCTGATTCAATACAGCCATCCTTTCACCGGGCGTAATGTCAATTGTTCCCTTGTTGGGCTCAATTTCGCCGCTGATAATCTTTAAAAAAGTAGATTTACCGGCTCCGTTGGCTCCAATTACGCCATAGCAGTTGCCTTTAGTAAAACCAATGTTTACTTCGTCGAACAGAACACGCTTCCCGTAGGCCAACGTTATATTATTTGCACTTATCATAATTATTAAAAAGTGTGCAAAGATAGGTTAGGATTGTGGATTTTTGATTGCCGATTTTAGATTTACGCCAAAACCCAAGACTGTAGCAGATTTTTCTCAAATTGCTTATTGCCAATTGGCATTTATCTTTGCGCCATGTCTATAGTAAGCATTTTACAAAAAAGTACCATCGAAAGCCTGTCGGTGTTGTACAGCCAGCCTTTTACCGAAAAGGATTTTCAAATAAATCAAACCAAGCCCGAGTTTGAGGGAGATTATACCGTAGTTATGTTTTCATTGGTAAAATCTTTAAAACTGGCGCCCGATGCAATTGGCAACTCGCTGGGGGAACATTTAATTAAAAACTACCCCGATATTTTTACCGCATATAATATCATTAAGGGATTTTTAAACCTTACCGTGGCTGATGCTTACTGGCAGAACTTGTTGAATAAAAATTACAACGACATCTGCTACGGCAAAAAAGAAATGAATGGTAAGAAAGTGATGGTAGAATACGCATCGCCAAATACCAATAAACCGCTGCATCTTGGCCATTTAAGGAATATATTTTTAGGCTGGAGTGTTGCCGAAATATTAAAAGCCAGCGGTTATGAAGTTATTAAAACCTGTATTGTAAACGACCGTGGTATACATATCTGCAAAAGTATGCTTGCCTGGGAAATGTATGCCGATGGAGCCACGCCCGAAAGCACCAACACCAAGGGTGATCATTTTGTTGGCGATTATTATGTGAAATTTAATGACGCCTATAAACGGGAAGTAGAGGATTTAGTTGAAGCTGGCGTGCCCAGAGCCGAAGCCGAAAAAGAAACATGGACCATTAAACGTACACAACAAATGTTACTTGATTGGGAAGCCGGTAAACCCGATATAATTGATTTATGGAAGATGATGAACGGCTGGGTGTATGAAGGTTTTGATGCTACTTACAAACGTATTGGTGTAGGCTTTGATAAAATTTATTACGAAAGCAACACCTACTTATTAGGAAAAGATATTGTGCAACAGGGCATGGATAAAAAAGTGTTTTATCAAAAAGATGACAGCAGCATCTGGATTGATTTAACAGCCGACGGACTTGATGAAAAAATTGTACAGCGGAGTGATGGCACTTCTGTTTACATAACACAGGATATAGGACTGGCCCAGCAAAAATATGAGCAATACGGAATTGACCAGAGCATTTATGTGATAGGCAACGAGCAGAATTACCACATGAAAGTATTGAAACTAATTTGCCAGAAACTGGGAATGCCCAATGCCGAAAATATTCATCATTTAAGTTACGGCATGGTGGAACTCACCAGCGGTAAAATGAAAAGCCGTGAAGGAACGGTAGTTGATGCCGATGATATAGTGGATGAAATGTTAACCACATCACAGCAGCATACTGAAGAATTGGGTAAAGTGAAAGATTTTTCTGAAGACGAATTGAAAGCATTATATAACACAATTGGCCTCGGCGCTATGAAGTTCTACCTGCTAAGAGTTGATCCTAAAAAAACAATGGTTTTTAACCCGGCCGAGAGTATCGATTTCCATGGATTTACGGGACCGTTTGTGCAGTACACGTATGCAAGAATACAGAGTATTTTACGAAAAGTGGGAAAAGCTGAAGAAATGACTTCATCAAGTGATAACTTGTTGAAGATGGAAAAAGACCTTATTATTGCCGTCGAACAGTACCCCGCAATAATTGAACAGGCTTGCCAGGAGCAAAACCCATCTGTTATTGCAGGTTATATTTTTCATTTGTCTAAAACATTTAATTCTTTTTACGCAGAACATTCCATTGCAAATGCAGAAACAGAAGTAAAAAAACAACTGCGTCTGCAACTTGCAACCATGACGGCCAACATTATTAAAAGTGGCATGCATTTACTTGGAATTTCGGTGCCGGAAAGAATGTAGTTTCAACACACTTACGATTGCTATATGATTGATACATAAATATGTATTGACAGTTAAGCTATTGTATTTATACAAGAGCTGATTTAAACGTTAAATCTTATTTTTGAAGGATGAAAAAGAAGGTGACTAAAATTGGAGTATTAACATCGGGAGGCGATAGCCCGGGGATGAACGCCTGTGTACGTGCCGTTGTACGTACAGGAATTTACCATGGTTTGGAGGTATTTGGCATTATGCGTGGATATAGTGGTATGGTGGAAGATGATATAATTAAGATGGAGAGCCGCAGTGTGGCTAATATTATTCAGCGTGGCGGAACAATACTAAAAACATCACGAAGCAAGGAATTCTTCACACCCGAAGGAAGAAAAAAGGCTTACGAGAATTTGAAAAAGCATGGTATTGATGGCCTGGTAATTATAGGTGGTGATGGTAGTTTCAGAGGAGCACAGATATTCAGTAATGAATATGATATTCCTTGTATTGGTTTGCCCGGCACCATAGATAAAGATATTGCGGGCTCTGATTTTACCATTGGTTTTGATACCGCGGTAAACACAGCCGTTGAAGCCATAGACAAAATAAGGGACACTGCAGAAGCACACGACCGTTTATTTATTATTGAAGTAATGGGCCGTGATGCCGGCTATATTGCACTGCACAGCGGCATTGCAACCGGTGCAGAAAATATTCTGATACCGGAAAGAAAAACTGAAATAGAGACAATTATAAGTCAGCTTGCAGAAAAAGAAAGGCGCCATAAACTAGTCAACCTCATAGTAGTAGCGGAAGGTGATGAATTTGGTGGTGGTAACGAAGTAGCTAAAGCCATCAAAGCCCGTTTGCCTTTATTAGAAGTACGGGTTTGTATTTTAGGGCATATTCAGAGAGGCGGTGCACCAAGTTGCATGGACAGGCTGCTTGCCAGCCGCATGGGCTATCATGCTGTGGAATCGTTGATTGAAGGGCGGCACAACGTTTTTGTAGGCATTGTAAACAATAAAATTAATTACATTCCGCTTGATGAAGCCATCAAGAAAAAGCAAAAAGTAAACGAAGAGTGGATGAAGATAATTAAGATATTGGCGACATAGAATCAGGAGTTAGTAGTTAAAAGTTAGCAGTAAGGAATAATTAAAATTGAAAAAGTAAATGAGCAAACATATCAGTAAGTACCTGCATCAAAACATGGATAAAGAGGCGGGCATTTTCCACTCTCAAAAAAGGACAAAAATAGTTGCCACCGTAGGCCCGGCTTGTGAAAAATTTGAGCAGTTGCTCGAATTGGCAAAAGCCGGTGTAAATGTTTTCAGACTAAATTTTTCACACGGTTCTTATGAAAATAAACTGGAGATAATTCAACACATTCGTGAAATAAACAAATCGCAGCCAATAAACATTGCCATATTGGGAGACCTCCAAGGGCCCAAATTAAGAGTGGGTGAAATTACCAACGGGCAAATTGAATTAACTGAAGGTGATGATATCATTTTCACGACGGAAAAAATGGTTGGTACAAAAGAAAAAGTCTATGTATCATACCCAAACCTCACCGCCGATGCCAAAGTTGGTGAGCGTATTTTTTTGGACGACGGAAAACTGGAAGTAAAAGTAAAATCCATTTTAAACGAAAAAGAAATACTAGTAAACATTACTATTGGCGGCACACTGTCCCAGAAAAAAGGTGTTAACCTTCCCGATTCGGAACTTACTATGCCTTCGATGACGGAAAAAGATTATGCCGATCTTGAATTCATTATCGAAAACAATCTTGATTGGGTGGCGCTTTCCTTTGTTCGTAAAACTGCAGATATTTTGGAATTGAAGAAGAAGATTGCAGAAAAAGGCAGTAAAATAAAAGTAATTGCCAAAATAGAAATGCCGGAGGCATTAAAAAACATTCGTGATATTATAGTAGAAAGCGATGCTATTATGATTGCCCGTGGCGATTTAGGCGTTGAGCTTCCGGTAGAACAAGTACCCATCATTCAGAAAGAACTAATAAAAAAATGCATGCACCGTGCCAAGCCGGTAATTGTTGC
>JBBKXU010000177.1:0-4393 GCA_037969645.1 Ferruginibacter sp.
TATCTGGCAAAATTTAAAGTATCTATTTTCTGGTACTTTGTAACCATAATTTTATCCATAGTATTTTCTATTTTATCCATAGGTATGTTGCTGCCTTTTATGCAGTTAATCTTTGGTGTTAAGAACGAAATGCTTACGAAAACATCAACAAATCCAGTTGTACAGTTTGTAAATGAGCAGTTAAGTTCGCTCATCAATAGCGGCACGGTATTTCATGCTTTGGGCATTGTATGTGTACTGATTGTTATTTCTATCTTTTTAAAAAATCTTTTTTTATACCTTTCATACAGAGCGATGGGGCCGGTAAAAAATGGTATTGTAAACCAGTTCAGGGTTGATTTGTATAATAAAGTTTTACGCCTGCCCATCGGTTATTTTACCGAGCAGCGTAAAGGTGATTTAATGAGCCGCTTAACCACCGACGTGGGGGAAGTTGAAGGCTCTGTTGTTGGAACTCTTGAGGGATGGGTAAGGGATCCGCTGACTATCATCATTAATTTAAGTGTGTTATTTTATATCAGTCCGAGGCTTACGTTTTTTATATTGTTGTGTATACCTGTGATGGGTTTTATCATTGGCAGAATGAGTCGCTCACTAAAGAAACAATCAACTCAAGTGGCGGTAAAAAGCGGAGAAACTATCAGTACTATTGATGAAACATTGGGCGGATTAAGAGTAATAAAAGCGTTTAATATTGAAGCCAAGCTCAGAGAAAAATTTCATAACATCAGTGCCGATTTAGTTACCGCCAGAAACAAAATCGGTTTCAGGCGTGATCTTGCTTCGCCCATGAGTGAGATGATGGGCGTAGCTATTTTTGCAGGTATTCTTTGGTTTGGAGGCCGCTTGGTATTAAGCGGCGAGCTGGGACTGAATGGCGCTCTGTTTCTTACCTACATGGGTTTGTTTTATAATGTTATTGATCCCGCCAAATCAATTTCTACAGCCTTTAATAATATGCAGAAAGGTTCTGCCGCCATTGATAGAATTGAAGAAGTTCTAAATGCACCAATAACAGTTGATGAAAATATTAACGGAAAAAAGATTGACGCATTTGCAGACAGTATCGAATTTAAAAATGTAGGATTTAAGTATGAAGATGTGGTGATTTTGAAAGATATAAACCTGAAAGTACAAAAAGGAAAAACCGTTGCATTGGTTGGCAGCAGCGGAGCCGGTAAATCTACCTTAGCTGATCTGGTGCCACGTTTTCACGATGCCAGCAGCGGCGAAATATTGGTTGATGGCATTAATATAAAAGATTATTCGCTGCACTCTTTAAGGCAGCAGATTAGCATTGTAACCCAAGAACCCATTTTATTTAATGATACCATTGCCAATAATATTGCCTTGGGGATGGATAACGCAACCCAAGCCGAAATAGAACAGGCTGCCAAAGTAGCCAATGCCCATGAATTTATCATGCAGAAAGAAAATGGCTATCAAACAAATATTGGTGATCGTGGTGGCAAACTTAGTGGTGGTGAGCGTCAGCGCATGACCATTGCCCGTGCTGTGTTAAAAAATCCACCCATATTAATTTTAGATGAAGCCACATCTTCTTTAGATACAGAAAGCGAAAGGCTGGTGCAGGATGCCATAAATAATTTAATGAACAACCGTACATCGTTGGTAATTGCCCATCGCCTCAGCACCATTCGTCATGCAGATGAAATTATCGTATTGCAAAAAGGAGAGATTGTGGAAAGAGGAACACATGATAGTTTGATTGAGCAGGAAGGGTTTTATAAGCGGTTAGTGGATATGCAGGAAGTACGCTAAACCTAAACCCCATAGGTTTGTGGAAGTGGCGAGGTAAATATGTTCGGCCGTGAGCGACGAATATTATGCCTCCACAATTCCTTTTTTTATCGCATACACTACTAATCCAACAGTGTTTTTGACATTCATTTTTTCCAAAATTTTTAATCGGTGCCCCTCTACAGTTCTGACACTTAAGAATAGTTTATCAGCTATTTCTTTATTGGTTTGTTCTTTACATATTAACTCAATAATTTCAATTTCCCGTTCACTAAAATAAACTATTTCTTGTTTTTTATACGGGTTAAACTTACTGCTGGCAATCATTTGGGTAAGTTTGCGACTAGTATTTTTGCAATAATAAGGCTCATCGTTATACACTGTTTTAATGGCTTCGATGATTTGTTCTTTTCCTGCATTCTTTAGCAGATAACCTTTAGCACCTGCTTCAAGCATATCAATAATTAAGTCATCTTCATCAAACATCGATAGCCCTATTATACCCGTATCTGGCAATAAGTGCATTATTTTTTTTGTGGCCTCTATGCCGTCCATAATCGACATTTTAATATCAGTAATTATAACATCGGGTATAATTTTATTTGCCAGTTCGACCAGTTGACTACCATTCTCCGCTTCTCCACATAAAGTTATATCAGGGTATTTAGTGAGCATTAATTTAAAACCATCCCTGAAGATTTCATGGTCATCGGCTATTAATAATTTTATGTCTGCCTGTGTTGCCATATTAAATTGGTATTTCAATTTGAAAAATAGTGCCTTTACCAGGCTGGGTATCTACTATAAGTTGTCCCCCTAAAAGCTCTGCCCTGCTTTGCAAACTTAATAGTCCAACGCCTTTAGTGCCTATAGATTTTTCATTGTACAAAAAACCAATGCCATCATCTTTTGTTTGCAGTACAATTTTATTTCCCTTTTTAACGATATCTATTTTTAAAATGTTAGCCCTGGCGTGTTTAATCGTATTTTGAATAATTTCCTGTAGCACCCTGTACAAATTTACTTCACTTGCTGCCGGTAGTGAAAATTCGCAGGTATTAAATTCAATGGTTAATGGATGCAAGTGCTTCATTTTACCGATAAACTCATGGGTTGCTTTAATAAAACCTTTACGTACTAAAGTGTTGGGTAAAAGATCGTAAGATATTTCTCTGAATCGTTGAATGATTCCGTCAATTTGAGTACTTGATCTTTCAAGCACTGCGGTTTCAGTTTCATCAGTTGGTTCTAAATGATTTATCTGCATTTTTATTGCACTCAGCATTGGGCCAAGTTCATCATGAAGGTCGCCGGCAATACGTTTGCGCTCATTTTCCAGTGTTTGTATTTCGGCGGCAATACGGGCCTGTTGCCATTTGGTCACTAATCTTTGTTGCTTGATAACTGCATAAACTATATAGGAAAGAAATGCCAGCAGTACCAAGGCACTGAGTATAAAAATGAGCTGGAGTATTTTATCGTCGTTGTTCACCTGTGATAATTTTTTGTTTTTTGGGAATAATTATTACCGCATAAAAAAACAAGATATAACTGAATGCATTTGCTACCTCAAATATCCTTTGCAAAACGGTGATTTTTGGAGTAGGCAACTGGTAAAAGTATCTAACTACAATTTTTATGGTATTTTGAAGGATGGGGAAGGCTACTAACAACAAACCACAGGCAATAAAGAACAGGGCGCTTTTTTTTAAACCGTTTGAAAATGAAAAAATCTGCTGATTTATCAGCTTGACAGCCTGAAAAAAAAGAATTAAATGAAATGCAATTGTTTTTTCGCCCAATAGGTTTGTGGCAGGTGGTTTTATTAAACAGTTTAATAGAAATATTATCACACCCGCTATCAACAACTTTCTAAAATGTAATACAGTGATAGTTTTTTGCCTACAAAAAAACAAAATAAAAAAAACATAGTTAAAAACATAGTAAAAATGATAACTGTAAACATACAATACAGGATGGTCGTTATAAACAAATACAAACCTGGTGGCGGTTTCGTTAATCAGCGAAAGCCACATAGCCCATATAAAAGGATGGAATGATTTATTCATCCTTTTATAATATGCTATACCTAGTGTCGCCGGTAAGGAACAGCTGTAGGCCAACACCGTGTTTAGAGTATCAATTGCCATATTGTGCAGTTAGTGTAAACCAGTTACCATCATGGGCGGTTCGGGTGCGCTGGCATCTAAAAGCCCTTCTTCAGATGAGGTTCCCGATTCCGCTGTTCTTGATAAACTTGACATCGGTTTTAGCCAGTAAATATCAGAACTATCTGATTTTACGCCGCACACAATTGGTATTATTCTTCCATCCCTGAGTCCGTAATAAATACGAATTCCTACGCAAGTATCTCTCAACATCATATTACGCATCATATCCCGGGCTGTTGCAAATAATTCGGCAACTGCCAAATTGCTTGAATCCAATGCTTGGTGGTTTGTTCGCCAGGCTTTTAAGCTATCAATATAGCCTTTTGCCTCGGATTTGGTAATAAAATGAGTCCAGTTTGTAATGCTATTATCGCAGGGCTTAGGTTTACAGCCATTAAGCCATACTACAGCTCCTAATACAAAAAAAATAACGGTAATTTTTTTCATGATTTTTTTATTAA
>JBBKXU010000178.1:0-2653 GCA_037969645.1 Ferruginibacter sp.
GGGAGGGGCAGTTAACAAAGAGTAGTTAATAAATCTAGGTAAATTAAATTCACTAACGGTACACAATATTGACGTTTATTTTCAATATTCCAAACTTTAGTGAAATTAATTTTTTACATCAACTCTACTCAAAAAGACACAACTCAATACCAGAAGGCATTTCAGGTCACATAATAATTCAAAAGAAATATTAAAATAACTACCTAAAATACCCGAATTTTCACTTTCCTGGTATCGACACTCGAAAAAACTACCGTTATAACACTAATGATTATCCGAATTCAGGGGATTTATTACGATAATAAAAAACCGCCTCACAGAAAAGTGAGGCGGCGGGAGACCATTATTGCAAAAAAAGGAGGGCCGTTTGGCACCTCCTTTAATAGTTTCATTTTTCTTTAAATCACTTTCTTAGGCGGCAAATCAAAAGCCACAGCCTCATGCTCAAAATGCCCATTGTGGCTACCATCGCAAAAAGGTTTGTTTTGTGAGAGACCACAACGGCAGATAGAAATAATTTCTCTTCCCTGCAGATTGTAAACACCACCTTCTCGGTCAACAATTTCAAAATCGCCTTCTACTTTTATAGAGCCGTTGTTGTTTACTGTAATTTTTGTTTTAGACATAATGTTTTATTTTATTTGCCTAAAATTAGCAGATATCCACCTGTTTCCGCCCAGATTTAATTTGCGAAGCAAAAAAATTCGTCTTTACCCATTCCATCCACCCCATCCGTGTCCCATAACATTCTCCTTGGCTCTCCCAGTTCATTTTCGTAACTTCCGTGGCACAAAAAAACACTATATGAAATATACAATGAACTGGCTTATTGCCCTTTTTGCAGTAACCACCGTATTAACAGCCTGTAACTCCGGCGATAAAAGCGGGACAAGCGATGCTAACTTTAAAGTAAAAGCCGAAGCCTTTGCCGACATACAATTGCTTCGCTACCAGGTACCCGGTTTTGATGAATTAACTGCAAAGCAAAAAGAACTGGCCTATTATTTATCTGAAGTAGCACTTAGCGGTCGTGATATTATTTACGACCAAAAAAGTAAATACGGTATCATGCTTCGTAAAACATTAGAGAATATCTATGGCAATTACAAAGGCGATAAAACCGCTGCCGACTGGAAAAAATTTGAAGACTATTGCGGTCGTTTCTGGTTCAGCAATGGCAACCACCATCATTATGGCAACGAAAAATTTATTCCTGAATGTTCGTTTGAATATTTTTCAACCCTGGTTAAAAGCAGCGACACCGCTGCATTACCCAAAGATGCAAGCGAAAGCGTTGATGCTTTCTTAACCCGTATCAACCCGCTGTTATACGATTTAAGTGTAGAACCTAAATTAGTTGACCTTAGTGCCGGGAAAGATAATATTGTCGCTTCTTCTGTAAATTTTTACGAAGGCGTAACTCAAAAAGAAGTTGAAGATTTTTATAAAAAATTCAGCACTGCCGGCAATACACCATCATGGGGCCTTAACAGCAAAACCATGATGGAGAACGGACAGGTTGTTGAAAAGGTCTGGAAAGTTGGCGGCATGTATTCTGCCTCAATAGAAAAAATGGTTTACTGGTTAGAGAAAGCTATTACCGTAGCCGAAAACGATGCACAGAAAAAAGCTTTTGAGCTGTTGGTTAAATATTATAAAAGCGGCGATCTGGCTGATTTTGACGCATATAATATCGCCTGGGTATCTGATACTGCGAGCCGAATTGATATCACCAATGGTTTTATAGAAGTATATATGGACCCTCTTGGCAAAAAAGGAAGTTTCGAAACGGTAGCATCTATCGAGGATATGGAAGCCACCAAACGAATAACAGCCATTGCCAATCAGGCTCAATGGTTCGAGGATAATTCACCGCTGATGCCCGACCACAAAAAGAAAAATGTAAAAGGTATTACTGCTAAAGCAATTACCGTGTTTATGGAAAGTGGCGATGCTGCACCAGCTACGCCCATTGGCATTAACCTGCCCAATGCCGATTGGATACGTAAAGACCACGGTTCAAAATCAGTATCGCTGAGCAATATAATCGGCGCTTACAATATTGCCGGCGCCAAAGGCGGTGTGTTGGATGAGTTTGGCCTTAATGATTCCGTAAAAAGCCGCATTAAACAATATGGTGCTTTAGCTTCAGATCTGCATACAGATATGCATGAGTGTATTGGCCATGCAAGCGGACAAATTAACCCGGGTATTGCAACACCCGATAAAACCCTCAAGACTTATTCCTCTACTTTAGAGGAAGCCCGTGCCGATCTGGTTGCCCTGTATTATATTATGGATCAAAAACTAATTGACCTGGGTGTGATGCCCAACTTTGATGTTGCCAAAGCTGAGTACGATGCTACTATGATGGGTGGTATGATGACACAGCTTACCCGTTTAAAACTGGGCGATAATATTGAAGAAGCACATATGCGTAACAGGCAATTAAACGCCATGTGGGCTTATGAAAAAGGTAAAAAAGACAATGTAGTTGAGTTTGTAAAACGTGATGGTAAAACATACGTACAAATAAACGACTACCAAAAATTGCGTGCACTGTTTGGCGAATTACTGCGTGAAATACAACGCATTAAAAGCGAAGGCGATTATGAAGCAGGCAAGAACCTGGTAGAAACCTACGGTGTACAAG
>JBBKXU010000179.1:0-3963 GCA_037969645.1 Ferruginibacter sp.
AACGAATAATGCAGCTACTGCAGGTGCCGCTTCCATGGCAGCTTTCGCATCCAGAAATAATAGTCTTGTCCTTCTTGCCAAAACATCTTCAATAGTCATCGCCATTTCATTTTTTATACAAAAAACAACTTCTGCTTTAGTGTATGGATAGGCCCGATGAATTTTTTCTGACAAGCCTGGATCGCCATCAATCAGTTTATTTATTTCATCAACATCGGTACCGTAAATTGACAAATGATCGTTTCCGATACTTTTCTTACAGCCATGTATGGCCAGTTTTTTTGTTTTGCATGAAGAGGCAGGCAGCCCCGAAACAGCAACAGCTTTATCAATAGTATGCTCCGCCATGCTTCGGTAGGTTGTCCACTTGCCACCCGTAACATGTATTAAACCACTTGGCAATACTTTAATTACATGATCTCTTGGCATAACAGAAGTCTTTTTTTGGCCACTAACTTTTGCCAATGGCCGAAGCCCTACAAAAACAGACTTCACATCATTGTAATTGATATCAGATGTGGTGTACCGGTTAAAATGACTTATCACAAAATCCACTTCTTCTTTTAGCGCACGGGGCTCTGTAGTGATCTCTTGTACAGGTGTATCAGTAGTGCCCAATAATAATTTATCATGCCAGGGTATGGCAAAAAGCACTCTGCCGTCGTCGGTTTTGGGAATCATCATACCGGCATCGCCATCAAAAAAATGTTTTTCTACCACCAGGTGAATGCCTTGCGAGGGCGCAATGGTTTTCTCTGCATGGCCTTCAGCCAGTTGCAATAATTCATCGGCAAAAACGCCTGTTGCATTTATGACAGTTGATCCGCTTATTTCAAAAGACTGGCCGCTTAGATCATCCGTTGCTTTTACGCCCGTAATTTTACCTCCCTCTTTAATAAATCCATTTACGCCGCAATAATTTATTACTGTTGCACCTTGCTCAGTTGCTGTTTGCGCCAAATTAATGGCCAGTCTACTGTCGTCAAACTGCCCATCGTAATACAAAATACCACCGCTTAGTTTTTCTTTTGATAAGTCCGGTAACTGCTCGAGTGTTTTTTTGGGAGATAATAGCGACGTTTTTCCGAGACTTAGTTTGCCCGAAAGAAATTCATATACCCATAATCCTGATCCATAATAATATTTATGCCACCAGCGGTAAGTGGGTACAACAAAAGGCAATGTATGACATACATGCGGAGCATTTTGCAATAGTCTCCCTCTTTCAAAAAGTGCTTCACGTACCAAGCGGATATTGCCTTGCACCAGGTAGCGTACACCACCGTGTACCAGTTTGGTTGCACGGCTTGACGTACCTTTTGCAAAATCATATTTTTCCAGCAACAGTGTTTTATAACCTCTGCTAGCTGCATCCACTGCACATCCCAAACCGGTAGCGCCACCTCCAATAATGATGATGTCGTATTTTTTTTGCTGGGTAAGCTTGTCTATTTCTTCAATTCGATTCATCAAGTTTTTATTAACTACGCGATGGCTAATGAAGCCTTTACAGCATCATGCCAACCACCTGCGAGTTCATTTCTGCGTTCATCAGTAATAGCCGACGAGAATGATTTTTCAATTTGCCATTGTTCCTGCAATTCATCAATACTTTTCCAAAACCCTACGGCCAGACCGGCAAGATATGCAGCACCAAGCGCTGTAGTTTCTGTTACGGTTGGGCGAATTACTTTGGTATCCAGCATATCGCTTTGAAACTGCATCAGTAGATCATTTTTTGTTGCACCGCCATCAACACGTAATTCTTTTATGTTGATGCCACTATCTGCCTCCATGGCTTTTAAAACATCCATCGTTTGATAAGCAATGCTTTCAACGGCAGCACGGGCAATATGAGAAGTGTTCACCCCTCTTGTGAGCCCTGTAATAACACCTCTTGCATGCGGGTTCCAATAAGGCGCTCCCAATCCTGCAAAGGCCGGCACTACATACACACCATCGGTTGTCTCTACTTTTTTTGCCAATGCTTCAACATCCGCAGCGGTTTTAATAATACCAAGTCCGTCTCTTAACCATTGCACAACGGCACCGGCAATAAATACGCTGCCCTCTAATGCGTAATGGGTAATGCCATTTATTTTCCAGGCTACTGTGGTGAGCAAATTATTTTTTGACGGAATCATCTTTTCACCCGTGTTCATCAACATGAAACAACCTGTGCCGTATGTATTTTTTACCATGCCCGGCTGTGTACATAACTGGCCAAAAAGTGCAGCCTGCTGATCGCCTGCTATACCGGCAATGGGTATTTCAGTCTTATCATCCAGCAATTTGGTATGGCCGTACACTTCGCTGCTGCTGCGTATTTGCGGTAACATATTGCCGGATACATCTAATATTTTTTGTAGCTCACCATCCCATTCGCAGGTTGCAATATTGCATAACATGGTGCGGCTTGCATTGCTCACATCGGTGGCATGAATCTTTCCATCGGTAAGTTTCCAAAGTAACCAGGTATCCATCGTACCAAAACATAGTTCGCCTTTAGTTGCTTTATCCCTGGCTCCGGGTACATTATCCAGTATCCACTTAATTTTGGTGCCACTAAAATATGCATCAACCACCAGCCCAGTTTTTTGCTGAATATACATATCCAGTGCTTTCTGTTTTAAATCTTCGCAGATAGCAGCCGTTCTCCTGTCCTGCCAAACTATGGCATTGTGAATGGGTTCACCTGTATTCCTATCCCAAACAACAGTGGTTTCACGCTGGTTGGTTATACCAATGGCCGCAATATCCCCAGCTGTAATATTTGCTTTTTGTAAAACATCTTTCGCTGTCTTCAACTGGGTTTCCCAAATTTCCATGGCATTGTGTTCTACCCAGCCGGGTTGGGGAAATATTTGTGAAAACTCCTGCTGTGCTGTCGCAATTATATTTCCTTTTTTATCAAATAAAATTGAACGGCTACTGGTGGTACCCTGATCAAGTGCTAGAATATATGCTGCCATATTAAGTGAATTTATTTACCCGTAATGTAGAAAAGTATTGTTAAAAGGCAACAGCTAAATATACAGAGTTTAAAAAAAGGGTTGTTAAGGTGAGCAAAGCTTTCCAAAACAACCCATAGTTTATGATACTTAACTACGCATAAAAAAAAAAATTAATACCCCGCATTTTGCGGATAGCTAGGGCCCAATAAATTTATTTCTGCTAATGGAATTGGCCAGTGCACCATATAAGCTTTCATGTTTCTCCTTGCATCGGTTTTATAAGGCAAAGGTTTAGCAGGGGTATTGTTAGCTCCGCCTGCTGTAGAATTATCAATACTTAAATCGCCTGCCATGCCATATCCTGCATGATCAGTTACATAACTAAAGAGCTTGCCTGTTCTTTTTAACATATACACTCTTCTTCCTTCAAATGCAAGTTCTTTTGCCTGCTCGTTAAGTATAGAGTCAATATTAATAAAACCTGCTTTAGGAATACCTGCTCTTGAACGTACCGCATTTAACTGACCTAACGCAGTGCCCGCTAACGGACCATCAGCCAGCACACCTATATTGCCCAACATCAAATTTGCTTCCGATGCAAACAAAAATGTTTCGGCAAGCCTTGCCAGCATAATATTTACGGCATGGTTATTTTCTGATGGTATGCCCGTATCAGGAAAATACTTTTTACAAGATGTATTCAAACGGATGAACCAAAAATTACGATTGGCCGCAGAGGCTGCAAATTCCTGCCATTGTGCATGAACAATTTTAGTTCCCATTAAGGCAGGGTTTGGGACCGTTGCAGGATCGTTGTAATAATAGTCTTTGATATAATAAGTTCCATTAACTCGTAAATCGTTAGGGTAGGCATTTAACATATTGCGTACATAATTATTCATCGTCAACCACGCAAAACCTCTGCCGCCTTGTGCTACCGAGTATTGCGAACCCGGAATTTGCTCAGCATAATTACACATCAGGTTAAAATTAATTTTTGATTGTCCGC
>JBBKXU010000180.1:0-15142 GCA_037969645.1 Ferruginibacter sp.
AGTCCAGGTACCACCACCACCACAGCCAGCAGTATTAACCTGCCATTGGTAGGCAAGGCCTGCACCTACACCACCTACGGTAAACGTAGCCGGATGTGTAGCACAAGATGCTGTTGCAATTGGCTGGGTAGTAACTTTCGGACGCTCTTTAACCGTAATGGTTATTTGAGCCGAATCTCTACAACCCTGTGCCGTTGTACGTCTAACCGTGTATGTAGTTGTTACCATTGGAGAAGCAGCAACCGGGTTTGAAGTGGTTGAACTTAAACCGGCAGCAGGGCTCCAAAGGAAGGTTCCTGTTGACTGAGGCCCTGTATTTGGTAAAGTACCATTCAATCCTATGATAATATGCATATTCGGGAAACCAATAGAAGCTAAAGGCGTTGGATTCGGGAATGCACAGGCTGTAGAAGACAGATAACTAATATCTGTTTCAGCTGCTGTGTTACTTCCAATAAAGAACCTAACACCGGTTACCACTGTTGCATTGGTAACTTCAGCAATTATAGTTGAACTGTTAGGTACGGTTACCGGTGTGGTAAACGTAGCTGTGTACAACGCTAACTGCTGAGTAGGTATGTTAAATACCTGAGTCTTGATCAGTGTACGTGTTCCACCAGGGAATGCTGCACCAGTTTGGTTATATAGATTAACCGTGATATTCTGAGAAGCACCACCCAACATGGCTTCGATACCAAAAGTAACCGACCTGATGGTATAATCTGCTGTAATAGCCGGGAAAGCAGCCAGGTTGTATGCTCTCCAGTATCCGTTTGTCTCTCCGGTAGTACCGGTGTTACAAGCTACTGAGTTACCTCCTGTTATTGCATTTGAACTTGAATGTGTTATCGAAACGTTTGCTCCTGAACCTGCTGCTGCATCATATACAGTTAACAGGGTAGGGTCACCTTTACATATTACTGTTCCAGGATCAGCAACGATTACTAATGATGCATTTGGATTAACAGTAATGGTAAATGTTTTTGGGGTACCAACACATGAAACACCGGCTGCTGCATATTCAATATTAATCTTACCAGCACCTGTGCGAACGTTTTGATTAGTAACACCAGCAGTAACACCGCCGATATATGAAGAACCACCGGCTCCACTCTGGCCTGTCCAGGTATTAGCAATAACATAATCACCATTACCACCAACTAAACCACCACCAAAGCCACCTACCGGGCCTACACGTGAAGGAGTACCCTGGTTGCTGGCAACCTCGTCGCCACCACGGCCACCTAAGCCTGTTGCTCCGGGGAATCCGTTGTTATTTGGTGCACCTGTATAAGTAGAAGTACCACCTATACCACCTGCTGATTGTGTTCCACCAGTTGGTACTACAGTTGAAGCGAAAGGCCATCCGGCACCACCGCCACCACCAAAGTATCCACCACCGCCACCGCCACCGGTTCCGCGTCCACAAGCTGCAATTCTATCACCCGCAGCGCCACCACCACCGGCAGCAACGATTCTACGGTTAGCCAAAGTATTTGCAGTATTCCGCACATCAGAGGCACCGCCTCCGCCGCCGCCCATCGAAGTAGCACAGCCGGTAATACCACCATCACCACCGCCACCAAAGGCGCCAAGACGATTGGTAGTAGCACCACCACCTACATTAAACCAAAGTGTTTGTCCAGGTGTAACTGCAAGGTTGCCTTCAGCATATCCACCTAAACCACCTGGGTTACCATTGGTATTATTATTACCCTGGCCACCCCAAGCTTTAACTTTTATTGAATTTACACCTGCAGGTACAACCCATGTTTGCACTGCACCAGTGTATAAGAATGAATCCCGTACCATCAATCCACCAGTTCCATAACTCGGAGTAACCGTAATGGTAGCTACTAATGGAGTTGAACCTGGGTTTTGAGCGATGAATGAAGCTATATTACCATTACCGTTGGCAGCAAGGCCAATGGCAGGTGTATTATTTGTCCAGCTGAAAATAGTACCTGGAGTTGTTGTTGTAAAGTTAACCGCGGAAGTAGGAGATCCCTTACACACCACCTGGTTAGCAGGCTGATTTACCTGGCCGGTTGGATTAACCGTAATCGTAAATGATCTTGGTGTACCTGTACATGTAAGGCCACTTACTGTTAATGTATAATTGCTGGCAGTGCCCGGTGCTCCTGTTGTAGAAGCATTTGTTGACCATACAGGTAAAACTGCAGTAGCTCCATTTGCCAGTGTAAACGAGTAGCTTATACCACCCGGAGCGGCTGGTGTACCAGTACTTGACCTGGGATCAGCTATATAGTTGGTAGCCATGGCAGTTGGAACAAATGTTCCTAACCAGGCTCCTGTTTGAATATTTGCATTTACTAAATCTGTAGTAGTCAATGTAACAGTAAGACACGCCGAAGAACCTGTTGTATTGGTTACGCTATAAGTATCATAGAAATAAGAAGGTCCTCCAAATGTGCCAGGGAAAGCAGTCGGCACAGCACAAGAAGATGGTGTTCCACCTGGCCTGTTAAGCCTTAAAGGCATGGTAAGATCTCCTGCGTTCAAATCACCTGTAAATACAAGGTTCGCGGCAAGTGCTGGTGTAACTGTTACGGTTGCAATCAAAGGTGCAGTACCAGGATTGGTAGCTGTAAATGGAGCGATATTACCGCTTCCGCTTGCTGCTAAACCAATTGCCGGAGTATTATTTACCCAGCTAAAGGTAGTACCCGGAGTTGGGCTTGTAAATGTTTTACCCGGATGCGCTGCTCCGTTACAGACAGTGTCGCTTGCAATGGGGTCAACAGTTGTACATCCTACTACTACATTATAAGTAACTGTATTATCGGTACTGGTTGATGCAGTATTGGTCTGTGCACAAACATTCTGTGCAACACCGGCTGCAATAGTCGCTATTACGGTTCCGCTACCGGTAAAGCCAGATACGGCTATATTATAAGTAGAGGGGCCTCCTGTTACGACCTTTGTAGGTGTACCTGGGGCTGTTCCTCCTATAGTTATACCAGCAGCTGTAAAGCCTGTAACTGCTTGACTGAATACCGCTGTAAAATTGATCGGCAAAACAGTGGTAGGGTCAGGCTGAGCCGCTGCCTGGTTTACCGTTACTGTTGGCGCCGTAGTAGCTATAAAAGTAACCGTATTATCGGTACTGGTTGATGCATTATTAGGGTCCAATGCTGCATTGGTACAAACACCCGCAGGTATCGTAGCTATTACTGTTCCACAGGTTGTCATACCGGAAACGGCCACGTTAAAGGTAATTGGCCCCCCTGTAACAACTTTGGTGGTTGCACCCGCTGTACCTGATAAGGTAACACCGGCCGCAGTAAAGCCAATAACGGCCTGATCGAATACCACCGTAAAATTGATTGGTGAAACAGCGGTAGGATCCGGTTGAGCTGCTGCCTGGTTAATAGTTACGTTTGGATTAGCAGCAACTACGGGCGGAATCTTACCCGTCCATAAACCTCTACCATGCGTTCCGGCAACAATTGTACTGTCGCTGGCACGCATTTTAAGCATATAGGTTGCTACCGTTGGGAAAGTAGTTTCGGGCAGCCAGTTGGTAGAGGCGCCGTTTATATTTGTTGTTGTATATATTCCGGCCTCTGTAGCCAGATATATTTTAGCATTGCTGCCGGGTTCAAACATAGCCCAACGTACTGGCATATCTGGCAAATCGCCATCAATAGCTGTCCAGGCGGTACCACCATTTGTAGAAACCCAAACATTATTTACGCCATAATTTGAGTAAGTGGCTACTAGGTTATTATCATTGGTACCGGTGTTTACGCAAACAATAGTTCCAGAGGGAAATGAGGCACCGCTGATATCCACTGCGGCTCCTGTTGTACCTGTAGCGGTATTGGCATTATCAAGCCGGAATAACTTACCGTTATTCGTACCTACATAAATCCGATTGGCCGTATAAGGCGAATATTTTAAAGAATACAATGTACCTGTAACATTACTCATGGTAATTACAGAACTGCCAGTGTTGTTGCTGGTATTGGCATTATCCCACCGGCGCATTTGTCCGGCAACACCTTCGCTGCAATACATGGTATTCTGCGCATCATCATAATCAAACGGATTTACAAAAAGACCGTTTGGAAAGTTTACCGAAGACCAGGTAGCACCTCCATTGGTACTCCTCCGGTAAGCGTTACCCACGTAACTTCCAAACTGGATCAACGGGTTTTGCTGGTTGATGTGCACACCCATACCATCTCCACCGGTTACTTCAATGGAATAACTCAAACCCGGATTACTCAATTGATGAACACCATTATCCTGAGCACCCGCCAATAAATAAGGAGAACCTGCAGTTGGGTGTATTGCTGCCGAATAAAATTGCTTTATTCCCAGATTTCTGTTTTTTGAAGTAAATGTTGTTCCGTTATTGTTGGAATAAAAAACCCCACCATCGGTACACATAATTAACCTTGTTTGGCCGCCGCTTATCCAATACTGAACATAATGATGATCAGCATGCACGTATGGTGCGGTAGAAACCCAATAAGTTATCCTTGTCCATGTAGCGCCTCCATCAGTAGATCGATAAGCATCCAAAGCGCCTGTTATTAATTCATTTGTATTCAACGGGTTTATTGCCAAACTCATATTATACCATGATTGGGCAGCTAAGCCTGCAGGCATAATTACTGTATTCTGCTTGGTCCAGGTTACTCCACCATCTATCGATTTATAACAGCTATCTGTAAGATTGCCACTGTTAGCTGTTACGGCATATAATAATTCACCTACTACTGCTACTTCAGTTCTGATTGCAGCCAGGTTTGATGTTCTGAAACCGCTACCTGTTGACCAGGTTGCAGGAGTAACAGTTACCGGGTTATTTACATAACGCTGTGAAACCACGGTACCCCTGTAACCAAACATAGCATTCATGATACCCGAGGCAGTAAACTCAAAATCGGTACAAGACTTATTATTGGTTGAGCCCGCATTTAAATCATTTGGTGTAATATCTGTCCAGCTGGTGCCTCCATTGGTTGAGCGGAATAAACCGCTTTGCTGACTAACCGGCGTGGTTGTAATACGGCAAGCCAAGTATACATTTCCGGCGGCATCGCAACCAATTTTAAAAGCACGTAGAAAGTTTGCTGTTGAAGCTAAAAAAGTAAAACTCGTACCTCCATTGGTTGACTTCCAAACACCAGCTCCATTTACACGATCACCATTATCGGCCGGCTCGCCTGTTGCAAAATAAATAATTTGTGGGTTTGCCGGATTTTGAGCAATAGAAGACACTGCCAAGTTAGTAAAACGATCATCTATAGGTGCCCAGTTATTTATTGTAGAAAGGAAATTTGTACATTTCCAAATACCGCCTGCAACACCTGAAGCGAATGCGGTATTACCCGTTGGATCATTTAAAGTATCTAATAAAAACCCTCTCATACGACCCGAAGTATGGCCCCCTGCTGTGTTTGCACCGCCACGTGTGTTTCCGTTAGACGGGCCTACACTATCGTAAATGGGGCCTCGCTCAATCCAGGGAAGCGGAGCTGCGGTTAAATTACTTGTATTGCTGGTTCGGGCGGCTGCTTTTAATGCCTCCGTATAATTAACTGCATTTTGTAAACGCTGATAGGGCACATATCCGAGTGCCGGATCTTTTTCCAACGATACTGCAAATTTCTCCCTCTCCGATGGCTTGTCGCCATTTACGTTATTAGACTGGGCATTTGCGTTAATAAAAGAAAAAAGAAAAAAAACGGTAATTGGAAAGAGTAAAAACTTTCTCATTAATAGCAGTTTTGGGGTGAGATGATAGATGTTAATTTTATTTGCTGCGGGAAATTAACAAAATCTTTTCAACAGGCAAAAAAAACATTGGTTTTCAGGGAGATAGCAAATCCAAAACTCCGGCAAAGTTTTCGTCAAGGCGAAGAGTAATTCGTACTAGAGGTCTGCCATACTTAAGATAAGCAGCAATTTTTTTTAAGAAAAGAGAATTGGGATCCTATAAATTTATAAAAACTCCATCTTCTCTTGCTTCAACAAGAAATGTTTTTAAAAAATATCCCTCGCCGCTGATATTGCGGCCATTTTGAGGGTTGAATTTGTAACGATGTAGGGGACAAACCAAATTACCCAAGGCGTCAATATATCCATCGGCTAATATTCCGCCGGCATGAGGACATTTTTGGGTACAGGCAAAAAGCTTGTCATCGTGTTTACCAAGGCAGATTTTTTTACCGTTTACCTCAAGCTCAGCAAGGTTATTTGCCGAAAACTCAATTTCGGCCATGGATTCGGCTATTTTGTGCCAGATATCGTTTTGCTTTACGGACATTTAATTTATTTGAATGCATTAGCAACTAAAGATTAATAGAAAAACTCGGCTTTATATGGATACCTGATACGGTACATTTCTCTTACTTCATTTAAAATGGTTTGGCGCAAACCATCCAGATTGGTACGTTCGGTGGCAGATACAAACACACAACTACCCATAGTTTCGTTTTGCCAGCGCTGCTTTAAGTCGTTCAAAATATCGGCTTTTACTTCGGGTTCAAGCCATTGGTCAAATGCCTGTTCCTCGTATTTATCCATTTTGTTGAAAATAGTAATCACAGGTTTATCGTTGGCTTTTAACTCGGCCAGCGTTTTATTAACCACATTCAACTGGTCTTCATATTTTGGATGGGCAATATCAACCACATGCAGCAATACATCAGCTTCTCTTACTTCATCAAGCGTGCTTTTAAAGCTTTCAACCAAATGATGCGGCAATTTGCGAATGAAACCCACAGTATCGCTCAGTAAAAACGGTGTTTGTTCAAAAACTACTTTACGGGTAGTGGTATCCAGGGTGGCAAACAGTTTATTTTCGGCAAATACATCGCTCTTACTCAATGTGTTCATCAAGGTAGATTTGCCTACGTTTGTATAGCCAACCAGCGCCACCCGTATAAATTCACCGCGATCTTTGCGTTGGGTAAAGGACTGTTTATCAATTTCGGCCAATCGTTTGCGAAGCAGTCCTAT
Organism: Ferruginibacter sp.; assembly: GCA_037969645.1. Taxonomy (GTDB): domain Bacteria; phylum Bacteroidota; class Bacteroidia; order Chitinophagales; family Chitinophagaceae; genus Ferruginibacter. The sequence goes on from JBBKXU010000180.1 coordinate 6,997, forward strand.
CTTATCTTTTACTATACGGCGATCAGTTTCAATCTCTGTTTCTCCGGGACCTCTTGTGCCCACACCGCCTCCTTGTCGTTCCAAGTGTTTCCACATACCTTTCAGGCGAGGTAAAATGTACTGATACTGCGCCAGTTCTACCTGCGTTTTGGCCTGTGCTGTTTTTGCTCTGCTTGCAAATATGTCAAGAATTAAATCGCTGCGATCAATGATTTTTACGTTTAAAACTTTTTCTATGTTTTGAATTTGCGAACCGGTAAGTTCATCATCAAAAATTACAAGGCTGATATTTCCTTTTAGCAGGATATACTGCCTGATCTCCTCAAGTTTTCCCTTACCAACAAATATCTTACTATCTGGATGCGGTAGTTTTTGGGTAAATCTTTTTACGGCAACCGCTCCGGCAGTTTCGGCCAAAAAAGTCAATTCGTCAAGGTACTCGTTTACCATGGGCTCGGTTTGCTCCTTGTAAACCAATCCTACCAAAATAGCCTGTTCGTCCTGTCTTATTATATTTTTAGTTTCTATCAATCTTTTCTATTTATGTAGATGACAAAGCTATAAAAACCAAAGCGTTCCGTAATTATCCGGAACGCTTTAATTCATTACAATTCATTAATTATTTTTTAGCAGATACTCCGTTACTCCACTTTGCCATTTCGGGGCATGATTTGAATTCATCATCTATCAGAATATAATAAGTAACTACTTTTTTATCAAACCATTTTTCCAGTACATCGTTCTTTTTATCTTCCAATGCTCTTTGAGAAATACGACTGTAATCATCTTTCAAATTTTCACGGTGCGGCTCTGTGCGTGTTTTTAAATGAACAATGCGAACACCTTTTTTACCTCTTTCATCAATATATTCTGTTGGATGAGAGTATTGTCCTACTTTAAGATCTCTAAGCATAACTACCAGGTCCTTATCAAGCTGATCAATGGTAACATAAGTGCTGCCATCGCGGCTGGTAATTTGTCCAGCGGTAAATTTGCTGGCTTCATCATCGCTGAATCTTGAAACTGCTTCACCAAAATCCATAACACCCGCCATTAGTAATGATCTTACAGAATCTAATTTATCAACCCCTTCTTTTATTTCGTAAGAAGTAACTTGCGGCATTAGTAATAGGTGCCTTACCGACGCATCATCACCGGCACGGCTAATCAACTGCATAATATGATATCCAAACTTTGTTTTAAACGGATTGGAAACCTGCCCCGGCTTTAACGTAAATACTTTACCAAGCCAAAGTGGATCCAGTTCTTTTGAATACCTGTTTACATCGTACTGTCCGCCTGTTTCTCTGCTCCCCGGATCTTCGGTATACAGGCTTGCCAAAGTGGCAAAATCTGACTTGCCGGTTTCTATTTGTTCCTTGTATTCCTTTAATTTTTCAATACAGTATTCCTCCGCATCCCGGTGGGCTTTAGGGTATGATACAATCTGACTTACTTCAACTTCACTTTCGTAGAGAAACAGACTGTCCTTTGGGATTTTTTCGTAATACTCATTTACTTCTTTAGGAGTTATACGTACATTCTCCACCACTTTATTACGCATAGCACGAGCTAATTCCTGGTCACGTATAGGCTCTCTGAAATCTTCTTTAAGCTGATAAATGGTTTTACCGGCTACTTTTTCAAGTTCATCTTTCGATCCAAACTGGCCTATGAACGCCCTTATCCTGTTATCAATAATGGTTTCCACTTCTTCATCAGTAACCGGAATTGAATCTTTTTCGGCTTGTAAAACCAAGGCTTTAACGCCCATGGCCTGCTCAAGCAGTATACAACGTGCGTTTTCAGGAATCTCAATTTTTTGTCGCTCCATATCGATGATGCTATTATCGATATCGCTTTTTAAAATGATTTTGTTACCAACTACGGCAACAATTTTATCTGCAACAATTTTTTTTGGCTGGCTGGTTTGAGCGGTACCTACCGATACAAAACCAAAAGCCGCAATAAAAAACAGTAAATACTTTTTCATGTAATTCTTTTTAGTCATCCCTGCACCGGTTTTAATACTTTGCAGAACCGGCTGCCAAAAATAAACCCTTGCTTTAAAAGCTCGCCTGTGAGGCCGTTCATTTAACAAAAGATTGAGATTATAAGCGGCCAGCATTTAGCTTTTAGCAGTCAATTAGTAAAACAGTTGCCGCTATTAGCTAGTGTCTAGAAGCTAATTGTTTGCTTACAGCGTACGTTTAACTTCAATTTCTTCAAAGGCTTCTACAATATCACCCACTTTTATATCGTTGTAGTTTCTTATAGTTAAGCCACATTCCATGCTGGATGTAACTTCCTTAGCATCATCTTTAAATCGCTTTAAACTGCCTAGTTCACCAGTAAATATTACAATTCCGTCACGTATCAGCCTGATGCGGTTATTTCTGGCCATTTTACCATCCAACACAAAACAACCGGCAACGCTGGCTTTATCAAACTTATAAACCTCACGTATTTCCACATTTGCCAATACTTTTTCTTCCACACTTGGTTCAAGCATACCTTCCATGGCGCTTCTGATTTCTTCAATTGCATTGTAAATGATGGAGTATAGTTTTATCTGAATAGCTTCCTGCTCGGCCATTCTGGCGGCCTGTATTGCAGGGCGCACGTTAAAACCAATAATGATCGCATCTGATGCGTTTGCCAAAGTAACATCACTTTCGGTAATAGCACCAACGGCTTTATGAATTACTTTTATTACAATTTCTTCGGTACTTAATTTTTGTAAAGAGTCACTTAATGCTTCTACCGAACCATCCACGTCACCTTTAATAATTACGTTAAGCTCTTTAAAGCTTCCCAGTGCCAAACGACGTCCAATCTCATCAAGCGTAATATGCTTTTTAGCACGCATACCCTGCTCACGTAAAATCTGGCCACGCTTTGACGCTACTGACCTTGCATCACTTTCATTTGCATATACTTTAAAAGTTTCACCCGCCTGCGGCGCTCCGTTTAAACCTAAAATTAATACTGGTGTTGATGGAGGCGCTTCTTCTTCACGCTGGTTACGCTCGTTGTACATAGCTTTTACCTTACCAAAGTTTTGGCCCGACACAATCATATCGCCAACCTTCAATGTTCCGTTTTGAACAAGAATTGTTGCCACATAACCACGGCCTTTATCAAGCGTGGCTTCAATTACAGTACCACTTGCATCCCTGTTGGGGTTAGCTTTTAATTCAAGAATATCAGTTTCGAGTAATATTTTTTCCATCAACAGGTCGATGTTCAAACCGTTTTTGGCGCTAATTTCCTGGCTTTGGAATTTACCTCCCCAGCTTTCCACCAATATATTCATACCAGAAAGCTGTTCTTTGATTTTTTCGGGATTAGCTCCGTCTTTATCCATTTTATTTATGGCAAAAATCATGGGCACATTTGCAGCCTGGGCATGCGATATAGCTTCTTTTGTTTGAGGCATTACTGCATCATCGGCAGCAACAACTATCACAGCAATGTCGGTTACTTTTGCTCCACGTGCACGCATGGCGGTAAAGGCTTCGTGACCGGGCGTATCCAGAAAGGCGATATTTCTTCCGTCTTTCAATGTTACTTCATAAGCGCCAATATGCTGCGTAATACCACCAGACTCGCCGGCAATTACGTTGGTGTTGCGGATATAATCCAACAAGGATGTTTTACCATGATCTACGTGACCCATGATAGTAACAATGGGTGCTCTTGGCAACAAATCTTCCTCATTATCTTCATCCTCTTCTATATCCAAATCACTTGCATCTTCTACACCTATAAATTCTACTTCAAAATTAAATTCGCTGGCTACCAGTTCAATTACATCTGCCTCCAGGCGTTGGTTAATAGAAACCATAATACCCAGGTTCATACACTTGCTGATGATATCGGCAAAACTTACTTCCATTAAACCGGCAAGCTCACTTACAGATATATATTCCGTTACCTGCAGTTTGTTGCTTCCTTCTCCCTCCACACCTGCCTGTTCAGCATGCTCATCACGTTTTGCTTTACGGTATTTTGCTTTTAAGCTTTTTCCTCGGCCACCAGCACCCGCCAGTTTAGCCTGTGTTTCTTTCAGTTTATCCTGAATTTCTTTGGCATCAATTACTTTATCTTCTCTACGGCCGGTGCCTGTAGATGCGCCTCGGTTAAACCTGCCAGTGCCTCCACCAGCAGCCCTGTTTGAAGCTCCGGTACCGGTTGTGCTTCTACCCGTAGTACCCGGTTTTTTCTCCATTGGAATGCGCTTACGCTTACGCTTTTCGTCGGCTCCTTTTTTGGGACGGGTATCATTGTCAACAGGTAAATCAATTTTACCCATGATTTTGGGACCTGATAATTTTCTGGCTTTTATATTTTCAATAATTCGAGCCTCTTCTTCCTTAACTTTCTTAACTTCTTCTTCGGGCTTTACTTCTGCCACCTTAACTTCTTCTACTTTGTCAACTACTTCTTCTTCAGGTTTTTTAGACTTCCTAGATTCCGTATCTTCCTTTGTCTCCTCTTTTTCGGTCGCTTTTTCAGTCGTTTTTTTGGCCGATTTTTTAGGTCTTGTTGAAGAGTCTATCTTATCAAGATCAATCTTATCAAGCACTTTCAGCGTTTCAAGTGCCGGTGCTTTTACTTTTGTTAATTTTGTATCTTCAGCTTCTGCCGCTTTAACCTCTTCCTTTTCTATTTCCTTAACAGGCTCCACTTCAACAGCTGCTACCACTTCTGCAGGCTTTTCTTCTTCTGCAGGTTTTTCTTCCTCTACAGGTTTTGCTTTTGCTTTAGTCTCTTTTTTAGTAAAGGAAAGATCTTGTTCGTCTTTTTTCTTTTTGGGTTCACTAACGCTGGCTCCTTTAGGCAGATCAATCTGCATGGCTTTTTCATGCGCCACTTTATCCTGCTGAAACTCACTTTGTAATGCACGGTACATGGGCTCGGTGAGTTTTGAAGAGGGTTTCATATCCTCATCTTCAAATCCCTTAGATACAAGAAAGTCTACCAAGGTATCTTTACCTATGTTAAACTCTTTGGCTGCTGCCATTAACCTTGGTGTTGTTACTTCTGCCATTCGCTTTTTTGTTAGTCCGAGATCAAAAAACGGACTGATTTTTCTTTTTAGTGTTCTGAATAAACCTCCGCTGTAATCGAAAACCCCTTTTCTATTCTTTTCCAAATTCTTCGTTCAGTATTTTTCTTACGTCTGCTATCGTTTCTTTTTCCAGGTCTGTTCTGCGTTCCAGTTCTTCGGCTGTTAATTCCAACACCGAACGTCCGGTATCGCAACCTACTCTTTTCAATTCGTCAATTATCCATGATTCAATTTCATCTGTAAATTCATCCAGATCAATATCAAACTCTTCTACTTCGCCTTCATTATCACGGAAAACGTCTATTTCGTAACCTGTAAGTTCGCAGGCCAATTTAATATTTACGCCTCTGCGGCCAATTGCCAGCGATACCTGATCTGGTTTTAAATACACATTTGCGTGCATTTTTTCGTCATCCAGTTCCATGCTGGTAATTTTTGCAGGTGTTAAAGAACGCTGAATCATCAATTGGATATTACTTGTCCAGTTGATTACATCTATATTTTCGTTCTTTAATTCACGTACAATACCGTGTATCCGGCTTCCTTTCATACCCACACATGCACCCACCGGATCAATCCTGTCGTCGTAACTTTCTACGGCAACTTTTGCTCTTTCTCCGGGGTCACGTACAATTTTCTTAACAACTATCAAACCATCAAAAATTTCCGGCACTTCAATTTCCAGTAATTTTTCGAGGAAGGACGGACTTGTTCTTGATATAATAATAACAGCCTGACTGTTTTTTAGTTCTACTTTTTTAACAACGCCCCTTACGCTTTCGCCTTTTTTAAAATAGTCGGTTGGTATTTGCTCAGATTTAGGCAGCAACATTTCATTGCCTTCTTCGTCAAGCAATAAAACTTCTTTTTTCCATACCTGGTAAACTTCTCCGCTTACAATTTCTCCAATACGCTCTTCGTACTTTTTTATCAGGATGTTTTTCTTCAAATCGTTGATACGGGCTGCCAGCGTTTGTTTGCCGGCTAAAATAGCACGACGGCCAAACTCCTTTTGAATATCAACTTCCTCGTACAGCTCTTCGCCAACCTGGTAATCGGGCTCTATTAAGATAGCGTTTTTATGTTCAATTTCTGTAAGTGAGTTATACAGATCATCATCATCAACAATGGTACGGCGACGGAAAATTTCCAAATCACCTTTTTGATCGTTAACAATAACATCGAAACACTCGTCGCTGCCGTATTTTTTACGGATGAGGGTTTTAAACACGTCTTCCATAACTTTCATCAGCGTAGGACGATCGATGTTTTCAGCATCTTTAAATTCCTGAAAGGAATCAATTAAATTAATACTTGCCATATTCCGCTCCGGCCTCAGTTCCAATTAATATCGGAATTTTTCCCCGCCGGGTGGGGGTTTATTTAAAAATTAGAATTTTATCTGAACCTTTGTTTGTTTTATGTCGCTAAACAGGATTTCATCTGTTTTTACGATTGCTTTTTTGCCTTTTCCCTCTGTGTATTCTATTACAATTTTTTCTTCTGTTGCTTCGATAAGTTTGCCCAGTTTTAGGGTTTCATCGTTGGTAACAACTTCCACTTCTCTGCCTACGTTTTTTTTGTATTGACGCAGTAATTTTAAAGGCTCTTCCAACCCGGGGCTGCTTACTTCCAGCGAAAAATCACCTTCGGGATACATACCCATTTCTTCCATTATTTTATACAAAGCCCGGTTTATTTTTATGCACTTCTCTATCCCAAGCCCGCTATCTGCATCTAAATATATTTTAAAGTTGTTGGTAGGCTTTATTTTTATGGAAACCATAAAAATATCATCTTTCAATAGTGGCCCAATCAACTTTTCAACCGCCTGTATTTGTGTGTCTTGAGTCATGATAAAAGAAGAAGGGAACGTCATCGTTCCCTTCTGTTACTTCTTTGTCCGTTGCAAATATAGAGAATGCCCCCGAAATTGCCAAAATCTAGGGGTTTTACCGATTTTTTATTTATTTCCAAATTTTAGCAGGGTTACATCTCTTTCATTAATAACTTTGCGGCATGGGCATAATTAGGGTAATATTTGAACTGCTTGTACTGTACCTGGTTTATAAACTGATATTTGATTTCATTATACCGGTATATAAAACAACTAAACAGGTTAATAAGAAAATGGGCGAAATGCAGAGCCGGATGAATGAGCATATGCAGCAACACCCGGACGCTCCTAAGGAGCAGCCTGCAAAACCAAGCAAGGAGGATTATATTGAGTTTGAGGAGGTTAAGTAGGAGTTGGAGTTAGGAGGCTGGAGTTAGGAGTTAGGAGTTCTTAGTTCTTAGTTCTTAGAGGTTCAGTAATTCAATTTTTTCGGAGGGTAGAAGTAGATGGGTTTTAAAGCCTAGTTTTTTTGCAGTTTCAATATTTATCAATGTGTCGTCAATAAACAGCGTTTCAGCTGCGATCAGGTTTTCCTCTTGCAAAACAAATTCAAAAATTTCGGCGCCGGGTTTTCTTAAGCCAACCTCATTACTGTACCATGCTTTAATGAAATAGTTATCCAGCAAGGGTTTGCCGTTTTCTTTGGTAAATAATTCCTTAAAGCATCTTAAATGAATAGCATTGGTATTACTTAGCAAATACAGTTTATAATTGGCAGATAAGTTTTCTAAATACTGCAGGCTTTTGGTTCTAAAATGCAGGATAAGGGCATTCCAGGCGTTGTCGATTTCATCGTTTGTTATAGTGAGATTTGTCCTTTTTTTGATGGCTTCATAAAAATCTGCTTCGCTGATTTCCCCGGTTTCTAATCTTTCGAAAAGCTGATCTGCTTTAAACTGAGAAAACATCTCTTCGAAATTCTGCAGTCCCAGTTTTTCAAATGCGTTAATGGATTGCTGATAGTCAATATCCAGCAATACGCCCCCTAGATCAAAAATTATATTTTTAGTTGCTGTCATAAAATAAAAAAAGCGCCCCGAAATTACGAGACGCTTGGTGGGCCCACCTGGGCTCGAACCAGGGACCACCTGATTATGAGTCAGGTGCTCTAACCAACTGAGCTATAGGCCCTTTCTTCAGCTTGTTTTTGAAGAATGAGGCTGCAAATATAATCA
>JBBKXU010000181.1:0-2941 GCA_037969645.1 Ferruginibacter sp.
TTTTATTCTAAGGAATGCAACCCGCAGCCAATCAAAAGCGCTTCTTTGCCAGCGCCTGCCGGGTTAAAAAACGAGATTTTATTTAATCATCAACATAATTGTTTTTTCATTATGCCGCAGGTCTACCGGCATTATCATACCCTGAAAATTTTTACGGTAAACTTTTTCCGCCTGAATAAATATAACGGTACCAGGCCGGGCCTGTTTCGCTTGTTGTCCTAAGCTAACCGATATGCCATTTGTTGCATCCTGCCCTTTAGTACCTAACAAATTAATCCGGGTAGGAGCGCCTAAGGATAGTTGCGCAGTAACATCTATCGTCGAAATTTCATATTGGGCATCCTGGGGGAATGCAGCCATAAACTCCTTATCGGGATAAACCCGCATGATAATCCTGCTATTTTTAGAAACAGGACCTGAAGTATATTCAATACCATTTACAATTAAGCCAATAACCGGCTTTGGCGCATCTATTACATTATACAAAACCTTTGTTCTTTCTGTGTAACTGCCTGTATTTGAGGTACTGATACGCAGCTCAGTATTTTGTCCGCCGGGAACAATAACAAATCTTCGATCATCTGCTTTGGAGGGCAATACTGCCGCCCCCGTAGCCGAAACCCGCATTTGATGATCGCTCCATGCCCGGGGAACATCCAGATTAATCTCGTTTTTACAGTATCTGTAAAAAATATTATTGGTAGCGCTTAGTACCGGTATTTTATAATCTGCCGTATCTCCGATACTGGTTTTGGTTGTAACCGCTACAGGCTGGGGATCCTTTTCTATCTCCGGAGTTGCTGCTGAATCGGTTTTAACGGTATCGCTCTTTTCGGGCGCTGTTTCATTTTGTGGGTTGCAGGACGATGCACCCACCAGTAAAAAAAACAACGAAAAAACAAGCACTGCTGAAAAAGCTCTCTTTTGCATATAAAAGATTTTGGTTTGCATAAGATACTAAAAAACAGGCGACTATTGAAATGCCCATAAAAACCTATAGGGTTTAAGGCATCCCCGTTTTAACAAGCTCACAACAAAAAAAACCGCCTGTCCGGCCCCTGCATTTAAACCATATACACAAAAAACTGTTAAGCTATTGCCGCATAGCAGGCTAAGGAAGCAATGTATACGTATATAACAGTAACCAGGCTGCTGCTGCAGTATTCTGGACTGGTTTTATCTGTCTGCAGGTATATAAAAATGATTTACAAAAATTTAAAAACACAAAAACAACAACTATGAAACAAATGATGATGATGGTGCTTACGGCCTTTACTTTATCGGCACAAGCACAGAAACCCGATGAAAAAAAAGACCATTGGAAACACGGAAAAGGCAATGCCCCGGTTATGATGCGCAGCATTGGTGTAAGCTTTCAGCAGTTTGACGCCCTCAACAGCCGTATTGCCGGTTTTACGCAGTACAAAGCCCTGCCCAATCAGGTGTGGACCATTGGCGGAGGCTCCATGCACAGCTACAAAAACTTTGTATCGCAGTTTAACATTGCAGGCGGCAACAGCCTTACCGGTAAGCCCGATAAGAAAAGCAGTGCCATGCGTTATGTAGGCGGCGGTTTCGATTTTGGGTACGATCTCCTGCCATCAGACAAGCTGATGCTTTACCCGCTTGTAGGTATTGGTGCCGAAATCTACAGCGCCAAATTTTACAAAGATGTAACGGCTGTTGATTTTGATGTGGCGGCTACTTCCTCTACGGTGCAAAACAGCAACCGCAGTGTAAAATTTAATAACAGCTTTGCCACTTACCGGTTAGGACTGGGTTTTTCTATTAAAACGCCCAAGCACCCCGGCAGCATAGGCTTGCAGGCCCGTTATACCGGCAGCTTTAGCGACCGCAGCTGGAAAACCTCCGAAAACCAAACCCTGGCCAATGCACCTAAAGATGGCCTGAGCAGTTTTGCCGTATCGCTGGTATTTACCGGCGGTGGAATGATGGGGAGGCACAAATAAGCACACAATATTTATTTACAAAAGGTACGGCCGCGGGGCTGTACCTTTTGTTTTTACAATCGGTCTTTTTCGCAGGCGAGGCCTGGACCTGCGCTCATTGCTCGGGCAGAGACTCGCCAGAGAACAGCAAATGTTCTGTTTTTTTCTGAAAAGTTGAACTATCCTTTAATCTGCTTAAGCATTTGATAGTTATAAGGCAGGCTTTCATTAATTGTTTTCCATAAAATCTCATACTCTATACCAAAATAATGGTGACTAAGCAAGTTTCGAAAATCAGCCATCATCTGCCATTCAATAAGCGGCCAGGTGGCCTTAATTTCGGGAGAAATTCTTTTTGCCGCTTCGCCTATTATTTCAAAGGCTCTTATCACTGCATATACTTTCATTTTGTCGTCAATAAATTCCTGATAGGAATCATTTCCTACAAACTGAAAAACCATTTCTGAATTTTCAATGATATCCTGCAGCAAAAGCTTCATTTCTCTTTTAGGCATATAATAGATCTGGTTCTACGTATTGAAAATATTGCGGCTTTATAGCTCCCCGGCTAACAACCTGCACAACCAGCCCCGGAAATATTTCTTCCAGGCTATGATAAATATCGCTGTAGTTCTTAAAGTCGGGGGTCGACATTTTTACCATAATATCAATATCACTCTTTGGAGTTTGTTCATCACGGGCATAACTGCCAAATAAGGCCAGTTCGGTAAGATTATAATTCTTTTCCAGTGCAGGCTTTACAGCCCTCAGTTTTTGCAATATCAGCTCTTTGTTCAACTCCATAAAACGTATTTACACAAAAATAGTATAATTTTTATAGCAAGGAAGCAGCAGAACATAAACATATCAGACCTGCAGGCCCGTGCGTTGCACGCAGGACTCGCCGTTCTACGAAGCCCATTAATTCAATTACTAAGTAAAATTTTATTTTGAAGCGTTAGATGATATTAATTAAAGCATGCCTTCCTGAT
>JBBKXU010000182.1:0-3596 GCA_037969645.1 Ferruginibacter sp.
GGATTTATGATTTCTCATAATACACGAATAACAGCAACCGGTTTTAAGAATCAACAGGCGAATTTAAACACGTAAAAGTTAAAGAAAGGCTCTAATAACACAGAGTCTTTTTTTATTAAAGAAATGCAATTGAGTTTTCTTACCTTGGCTCTGCAAAACAAATTACATGCAGTTAAGGGCTTTTAAATATTTATCTCCTGTCATAATTTATATATTGGCCTGGTTGGCTTTTACCGGTACCGGCTGGATTACCTGGAGCCCCATAATGTATGCCTGGGTGCTGATGCCTCTGGCCGAGGTTTTCATCAACCCCAATAAAAAAAACCTGACAGCTGTAGAAGAAGAGCTGGTAAAAAAAGACAGGATTTATGATTATCTGCTTTACTTGATTGTAGTTTTGCAATTTATTGCACTCTTTGTTTTTTTAAATTCTATGATGTCGACCGAACTTTTGTGGTGGGAATTAATTGGCCGGATCTATGCCATGGGATTACTTTGCGGTACTTTTGGCATTAATGTAGCGCATGAGCTGGGCCATCGGGTAAATAATTACGAGCAGATTTTTGCGAAAGCGTTGTTGCTAACATCGCTGTACATGCACTTTTTTATTGAACACAATAAAGGCCATCATAAAAATGTAGCTACGCCCGAAGACCCCAGCAGCGCACGTTTTAACGAATCGATTTTTGCGTTTTATTTCCGTACTATAATTTTTTCTTACATATCGGCCTGGAGAATTGCCAATAACGAATTAAAGAAAAAAGGATTGCCGGTTTTGCATTGGAAGAACGAAATGCTGCAGGCGCAAATCATTCAACTATTATTTGTAATAATCATTGTTTTATTATTTGGGTGGTTGATAACGCTCTATTTTTTAATTGCTGCCAGCATTGGATTCTTATTGCTTGAAACCGTGAACTATATTGAACATTACGGTCTGCAGCGTAAACAGCGTGAAGATGGAAATTACGAACGTGCCATGCCGCATCATAGCTGGAACAGTAATCATATCCTGGGCAGACTGATGTTATTTGAACTGAGCCGCCACAGCGATCATCATTATTTAGCCAGTCGTAAATATCAAATTCTGCAGCACCATGAAGATGCGCCACAATTACCTACTGGATATCCCGGCAGTATGATACTGGCCATGGTGCCTCCACTATGGTTTTATGTGATGAATAAAAAGATAAGAAAATTAGAGGCTGAAAACTAAGCGCTATTTTTTTGCATTAAGCTTTACATAAGCATATACATTCTCCCTTTCACTGTCTGTTAAACCTGCTCTGGGAGCCATTACCGCCAATATACTTGCCCAGCGATCTGCGGTATGATCAATTGTTGGCTTTAAACCATGACAACGACCACATTTTGCGTTGAAAATACTTTGGCCGGTAACTGCAGCAATATCTTCGGCGGTTTGTTCTTTAACCGGTGCTTCCTTTGTACCAAAAGTGCCGGTATTAGCAGCTGGAGTTGCAGAAGTAGCCGGGTCAGTTCCTTTACCAATATTGCTTTCTGCTGGCATGGTTTGGTTGCTGCCAGCCGATGCACCTGAGTTAGATGGTGCTACTTTTTTAGAACAACTCCAAACAAATATCATTAACAATAATGCGGTAAATATTTTTTTCATTTTTTTATTTTAGTGAATAAAATTAGTCAATTATAAACTCTCTGTGAATTTCTCTGCTTCTCTTTTTCTCTGCGATAAAAATCAAGATAAGTAACCAAGAGTGCTTGAAAACTTACATAGAAATTTTAGTGTCCCCAAAATAGCTATGCAATACCGCTGGTAAATTTATCCCGTTTTCGGTTTGATTATTTTCCAGCAGGCAGGCTACTATCCTTGGCAGTGCAAGGGATGAGCCGTTAAGCGAATGTGCTAGTTGCGTTTTACTATCGCCATCTTTAAAACGAATCTTTGACCGGTTGGTTTGAAAATTCTCGAAATTACTAACAGAACTTACTTCCAGCCATTTTTGTTGTGCAGCACTGAATACTTCAAAATCGTAGGTTAGGGCCGATGCAAAACTCATATCGCCGCCGCACAATCTTAAAATACGATAAGGCATCTCTAGCGCCTGCAATAATTTTTCTACATGGCTAACCATGGCTTCCAGCACTTCGTAACTTTTATCGGGATGCACAATTTGCACAACTTCTACCTTATCAAACTGATGTACTCTATTTAAACCCCTAACATCGGCACCAAAACTGCCAGCCTCTCTTCTAAAACAAGGCGTGTAGCCGGTCATCAAAACTGGTAAATCCGCTTCTTTTAAAATTTCATCCCGGTAAATATTGGTAAGTGGCACTTCGGCAGTAGGTATTAAATAAAATCCGTCAGCAGTAATATGATACATCTGGCCTTCCTTATCTGGTAGCTGACCGGTGCCATAAGCGGAAGCTTCGTTCACCATCAATGGTGGTAAATATTCTGTGTAACCAGCTTCAATATTATAATCTAAAAAATACTGAATTAAAGCACGCTGCAGTTTAGCACCTTTCCCTTTAAATAAAGGGAAGCCACTGCCGGTAATTTTTGCGCCGGTTTCAAAATCAACCAGGTCGTATTGTTTTATTAAATCCCAGTGTGGTACCGCTGTTGCAGGTAATGTGGGTTTGCTGCCAGCTTCTCTTACTACTTCGTTTTCTTCGGGTGTTTTTCCTTTTGGTACAGATTTATGGGGCAGATTCGGCAATAAAATCAATTCATCATGCAACATTTTTTCGGCATCGGCTAGTTGTTGTGCAAAATTTTGCAGAGCAGATTTATGTTCAGCCACTTCCTGTTTTTTATTCTCCGCAGCATTTTTATCGCCCTTGCCCATCAGCATACCAATTTCTTTACTGGCTGCATTAATACCAGCCTGCAGGGCTTCAGTTTCGGTTTTTAATTTGCGAACCTCTTCATCTATTTCCAATAATCTATCAACTACGGAAAGGTCTCCGATATTTTTTACCGCTAATTTTTCTTTTACCAACGCCGTATGCTGCCTGATATAGCTAATCTGTAACATGTATATTCAAATATTTCGGCAAATATACAATTTACATATCTCTGAAGAAATTCAGCCATTTGGTATTGAAACACAATTTTAACAGCGTTAATCTGTTTAATCAGCGTCATCAGCGTTCCATTATTTATATTTGCACCCATGCAACACCTAACAGAAGATTTACAGGTACGATGGCTTAAGCTACGCATCAAGCTAAAAGAGCGTTTTAGCATTAAACCCGATATGGATGGTATTCTTTTTTTAATAGGCATACAGGAACTGGGCAGCGGCAAACAGGATTTTAGTAAAGAAGAAAAACAGGACCTCATGCACATTGCGGTTTGTACAGTACTTTCGCTGAGCGGCTATTATGTAGCAGAAGGAAATGACGAAGAGGGATGGCCGCATTTCAAACAGTTGAAACCCCTGCCCGGCTTTATTATGATTGAGCAGGAAAATTTTTTAAAAGATCATATTTTATTATACTTTCAAAGCCAAAAATTTATTGATTAATTATTTTTTATGAACAAAATGAAAACTTTAATTACACTTTCTTTAGTATGTGCTTTTGCAATGCAGATGAATGCACAAACCACC
>JBBKXU010000183.1:0-4193 GCA_037969645.1 Ferruginibacter sp.
TATGAAAAAAATATTAATAATATTCAGTTTGATCTTCATTGTTACTTCATGTACAAAAGTATATGACGGACAAAATGTTGATCCCAACAACCCAACCGAGGTAAATGCCGAAACCTTATTAAAAGGAATTGAATTAGCCAATATCAGTGTACAGGTAAGTCATATACAACGCATCACCGGCATGTGGATGAATCAATACAAGGGGCTAATATTACTTTACCAGGGATTAGGAGAGTATAGTATTTCCGGAGAGGAATCAAACGATACCTGGCAATATGTTTACCAGAGTATTGCCAAGCAGGCGAGTATCATCAGGGAAAAATTACCAACTAATAAATCATACATCGGTATATCCAAGATCATTGAAGCAAATGCCTTGGGCACTGCAGCAGCTATTTATGGCGATATTCCTTTTTCGGAAAGAGCCAATGACAATTATCCGGTTCCCAAATTCGATAAACAAATAGATGCGTATGCAGGAGTTCAAAAATTACTGGATGAGGCAATTATAGATTTATCAACGGTATCTGCATCCGCAGTAATTGCAAATGACATTTTCTTTGCCGGCAAAAGCACTACCTGGATAAAAGTAGCCTACACATTAAAAGCCCGTTATTATATGGAAACCAGGGAATACCAAAAAGCACATAATGCAGCATTGCTGGGCATTTCATCTACCACACTTTCCTGGAAATTTAACCCGCCGGCACTCGTTGCCGATGGCGACTATAATTTACTGAATACGTTTATTGATCAGCGTGGTGGTTATATGTCATCAGCGGGCTCATGGCTGAGTGATAAGTTATTAAAAGCTGGTCAAACCGGAAGCAGAAATAATATTAAAACTAATGAAGATGCCCGGTTGAAATATTATGCTATTGGAGGTAGTTCTGCAAATGCCGAAATGGGCGTAGCCCGTAAAGATGCACCTATGCCATTAGCTACCTATGAAGAAAATTTGTTGATACTTGCAGAAGCAGGATTACGTACCGTGAGTTTTACTGAAGGGTTAACACAGCTAAATAAACTTAGGGGAGTTTTAAGAACAAATCTTGGTTTACCGGCTATGCCACCAACCGGCGGAACTATATTATACACAGACTATATAGCTGCGGATTTTCTTCCCGGCGGAATTGAAAATCCGGGATTATTAACGCAGGATAAAGCATTGATGAAAGAGATCATTGAAGAGCGATATGTTAGTTTATATGGAACGATAATTCCTTTTAACGATGCCAGGAGATTACGTAAGTCGGAGAATGATGTTAATGTGCCCATACCATTTACAACAGCAACGGCAACGCAGCATCCTGAAAGAGTGATCTATGCACAGAATGAAATAAATGCCAATCCGAATGTGCCCATTCCTGTACCAAACATTTATGTAAAAACACAGGTTAACCAATAAAATAATTCACCATAAAGCTCCTCAAAAATGAGGAGCTTTATCATTTTTAAAATTATTCAGCATGACTCATAGAAAAATCTCTTGCGTTCTCATTCTTATTTTAACCCTGCCCCTTTCTTCATTTGCTCAAAAAAATACTAAAGCTGATAAACTCAATCAGCAGAAAGAAGTTGCTATAAAAGATATTGACAATCAGTATAATTATTATAGGGAACGTGCTTTACAGATATGGGATTTTGCAGAAGTGGGTTTCCAGGAGCAAAAAAGTTCTGCCCTGTTGCAGCAAACATTAAAAGACAATGGATTTACTATTGAAGCAGGTGTGGCAGCTATTCCAACTGCATTTGTAGCTACTTACGGCAGTGGATCGCCGGTAATAGGGATTCTGGCTGAGTTTGATGCGTTGCCGGGTTTGTCGCAGCAGGCAACTCCCGAAAAGGCATCGGCTAATAACCGTGCCGGTCATGGTTGTGGTCATCATCTGTTTGGAGTAGCATCATCTGCAGCAGGGATTGAACTGAAAAATTATATTGAGAAGAATAAAATAAGCGGGACTATAAAAGTGTTTGGAACACCTGCCGAGGAAGGGGGCTCGGGTAAAGTGTACATGGTAAGAGAAGGTTTATTTGCCGGGGTAGATATTGTGATGCACTGGCATCCCGATAGTAAGAATGAGGCTAATCCATATACTTCATTGGCAAATAAAACAGCCAAGTTTCGGTTTAGAGGAATATCAGCCCATGCATCGGGCTTTCCCGAAAAAGGCCGCTCTGCTTTGGATGGCGTAGAAGCCATGGACTTTATGGCCAACATGATGAGAGAGCATATGCCATCGGATGCTAGGATGCATTATGTGATAACTGACGGGGGCAAAGCGCCAAACGTGGTTCCGGATTTTGCCGAAGTGTACTATTATATGCGTCATCCACAACGAGATGTTTTGATGGGATTATTCGACAGGCTGGTGAAAACAGCCGAAGGTGCAGCCACAGGTACAGGTACAAAAAGGGAATATGAAATTATTGGTGGTGTGTATGAAGTGTTACCCATAGATGTGCTGTCCAAAGTCATGCATAATAATATGGTTAAAGTGGGCGGTGTAAAATATACGCCCGAAGAAATTGCCTTTGGGAAAAAATTGCAGGAATCTTTTATCGGTAATAAACCGGCAATTGAATCTGCTGCAACAGTTGGGGATTATAAACCGATGAGCGATGATAACCGTTCTGGTGGCTCAACCGATGTAGCCGATGTTAGCTGGGTGGTACCAACTGTTGGTTTAAGGGTCGCTACCTGGATACCGGGCACTCCATCGCATAGCTGGCAGGCCGTAGCCTGCGGGGGTACCGAGATTGGAACGAAAGGTATGATGGTGGCTGCAAAAACTTTGTCGCTTACCGGCATTGACCTGTTGAATAACCCAGCAATAATTGAACAGGCAAGAGCTGAATTTATTAAAGCCAGGGGGGAAAATTTTAAATATGTTCCCTTAATTGGCAACAGGAAACCGGCATTGGATTACAGAGATTAATTTTAGAAATATTATGCAACGGTTAATAAAAACTACAATTCTTTTTTTTCTTTTTATACAAACATCTGCAGCACAACAAATAAATGCAGATGATTTGATTAAGCCATTGCAATGGAGAAATATTGGTCCTTCAAACCAGGGTGGCCGTATTGTTGATATTGAGTCGTTGGATACAGATTACCGAAAAGTTTGGTTAGCAACCGGTAGTGGTGGTGTTTGGTATAGCGATAATGCCGGTACTACCTGGTCATCGATATTTGATAATTATGAAACTGCATCAATCGGCGATATCGCTGTCTTTCAGCCCAATCCCAAAATTATTTGGGTAGGTACCGGCGAGGTGAACAGCCGTAATAGTGTTTCCTGGGGTAATGGCATTTATAAATCTGAAGACGGTGGAAAAACTTTTAAAAATGTTGGGTTACAAAATACACACCATATCGCCAGGGTTATTTTACATCCTACTAATCCGGATATTGTTTATGCGGCCACAATGGGGCATTTATGGGGGGCTAATGATGAAAGAGGTTTATTCATGACAACCGACGGAGGTAAGAACTGGATCAAACTTGTAAATGGGTTACCGGCCAATGATAAAGAAGGATGTATTGATCTGGTAATGAACCCGGCTGATCCGGCAGTTCTTTACGCTGCATATTACTATCGGTTACGATCAACTTATAATTTTCATGGAGGCAGCGAAAGAGGAGGAATTTTTAAAAGTGCCGATGGAGGACAGAGCTGGAAAAAAATAAAACAAGGTTTACCTGTTGATTCTACAGGGAGAATTGGACTCGCCATCTGCAAAACACAACCCAATGTGTTGATGGCAATCATTGAGGCAAAAAAAACAGATACATTAACTGAGCCGGGTTCGGGCATTTACCGATCCGAAGATGCAGGTGAAAGCTGGAACTATGTGAATACGTATAATAACCGGCCGTTTTATTATAGCCAGATACGCATCAATCCAACGGATGCTAGCAAAGTGTATGTGCTAACCACGCCATATATGGTTTCTAAAGATGGGGGTAAAAAATTTGTAAATGGAAGCCCCGATGAAGAGATCCATGGTGATTTTCATGCACTTTGGTTTGATCCAACTAATTCCAACAGATATTATATTGGAGCAGATAAAGGAGCAGCATTTACCAACGATGGCGGAAAAAAATTCATACTTTTTGATAATCTGCCTATTGCACAATATTACAGAATGTCATTTGATATGAATACGCCGTACCGCATCTATGGCGG
>JBBKXU010000184.1:0-2619 GCA_037969645.1 Ferruginibacter sp.
CCTAAAGGCATGTTCTTAAACATCAACGCATTTCCTAATTCCGGAGCAACAGCGTCGCCGCTGATAACGGTTTGTCCAACCTGTAAACCTTGTGGAGCAATCATGTAACGCTTTTCACCATCTGCATAATGTAATAATGCGATGAAAGCGGTACGGTTTGGATCATACTCAATAGTCTTAACAGTAGCAGGAATATCTTTCTTACTTCTTTTGAAATCAATAATACGGTACATGGTTTTGTTTCCGCCACCCATATAACGCATTGATCTGCGACCTGAAGAGTTACGACCGGCTGTATTCTTTTGCTTTTCAAGCAAAGACTTTTCCGGAATATTTGTAGTAATTTCCTCGTACGCATTACCAATTCTCCATCTGGTACCTGCTGTTGTTGGTTTGTATTTTCTTAATGCCATTGTTAATTATTTTTTCAATTTTTGCGGTAATTGAATACCATTCATTAATTAATATTAGATTCCGCTACCGTACAAATCAATTGTTTCGCCTTCGGCTACGGTTACGATTGCTTTCTTCTTAGCTGGCTTACGGCCAACTATGTATCCGGCTTTAGTGTACTTCGATTTTGCTTTTGAAGGCACCACATTCGTGTTCACTTTTTCAACTGTTACGCCGTAAAAACTTTCTACCGCTTTTTTTATCTCCAGCTTATTCGCTTTTCTGTCCACTACAAAAGAGTAACGGTTCATTTTTTCTGTTTGCTTGTTCGCTTTTTCAGATAAAATCGGCTTTATTAATACATCAGACGGGTTCATGTCTTTTAATTTTTAATTCTTAATTTTTAATTTTCTTATGCTTCCGCAACCTCTACATTCTCCTCACTGAATATCTTTGCAGCGCTCTCGCTTAAAACCAAAACATTTGCATTTAAGATATCGTAGGTATTTAAATCGCTTAATAATGTACCGCTAACCAATGGTACGTTACGCAGGCTTAAATACAGGTTATCGTTGTACTCAGGAATCACAAACAAAGACCTTTTTCCGGTTAGATTCAGATTGCTTAAAATACCAGCGAATGCTGAAGTTTTTGGGGCATCCATTTTTATATCTTCCAGAACAATGATGGCACTTTCTTTAGCTTTATAAGCCAAAGCACTCATCTTAGCCAGATCTTTAACCTTGCGGTTTAATTTGATATCGTACTTGTGAGGTTTTGGTCCAAAAATAGTACCACCACCTTTATACAGAGGGTTACGCAGGTTTCCTTTACGGGAACCACCGGTTCCTTTTTGCTTGTGCAATTTTTTGGAAGAACCCTTTACTTCGGCACGTGTTTTCACCTTATGTGAACCCTGGCGCTGAGCACCGCGGTATTGCTTTACAGCCAGGTAAATTACATGGTCGTTAGGCTCAATACCAAATATTTCATCAGGTAATTCAACCGATCTGCCGGTTTGCTTTCCTTCTATATTTAAAACGTCTACTTGCATTTTCTTTATTTTTTCAACTTTAGAAAAGTTATATTAAATCTATACAACCTTAGAAGAGTGCAAAACTTTTCTAAAGTTTCTTTCATCATTTTTGAATTAAAACAATTGAACCGTTATGGCCCGGTACCGATCCACTAACTAATATGTAATTCTTTTCAGCGAAAATTTTAACCACTTTCAGGCCTTTCATCGTCACCCTGTCCTGCCCCATACGGCCACCCATGCGCATACCTTTAAATACACGGCTGGCATCGGATGAGTTACCAATTGAACCCGGCGCTCTTGAACGGTCATGCTGACCATGTGATTGGCCACCAACACCTTTAAAGCCGTGGCGTTTTACAACACCCTGGAAACCTTTACCCTTGGTGGTACCCACTACCTCAACATCATCGCCTTCGGCAAATATGTCTACAGTAAATGTTTCACCAACATTTTTGTCTATTTCGCTATCGCGGATTTCCTGAACGAATTTTTTAGGAGAAGTTTGCGCTTTGGCAAAGTGGCCAATTTCGGCCTTTACGGAGTGCTTTTCTTTTTTATCACCAAATGCTATCTGGAGCGCATTGTAGCCGTCTGTTTCAACGGTTTTCTTTTGTGTAACCATGCATGGACCAGCCTCAATTATAGTAACAGCAGTTTGCTTGCCACTTGCATCGAAGATACTCGTCATGCCGATTTTCTTACCAATAATACTTTTCATTGTATCTTGTTTATATCCAGCGCTCCTATAAAAGGAGTTAGATGTTCAATATTTTTTTTCTGTTTAAGAACTTACCTGTTGCTTCCCGAATGTCTTCGGGAGTTCATCAGGCTTTTATCTCAACATCAACACCACTAGGTAAGTCTAACTTACTTAAAGCATCTACCGTACGGCTGCTGCTGGTGTAAATGTCTAATAAACGCTTATGCGTACAAAGTTGAAACTGCTCACGGGCTTTCTTATTCACGTGTGGCGAACGCAACACGGTAAATATTTTCTTGTGTGTAGGTAATGGAATTGGTCCGGTTACCACAGCGCCCGTACTACGTACAGTTTTTACAATCTTTTCTGCTGATTTATCAACCAAGTTATGATCGTAAGACTGCAATTTTATTCTGATTCTTTGTGACATATAAAAAGAACTTTTTTAACCCGTTTTTTAATTTGGAGTGCAAAGGTAAGGGGTTGA
>JBBKXU010000185.1:0-13850 GCA_037969645.1 Ferruginibacter sp.
AAAGATGGGTTTGCTTAAATGGGAAGATCAGCAAAACCATTCACTGCCACAGGATTTTGCCGATTACTTGGGCTGGAAAGAGATAACCGAAAAAGCCGAAGCTTTTTATCAATCTTTACCAAAAAAAATAAAAGACAGCAGCATGGTTTTTTGCAGGCACTATGGCCAAGCAGGTGCATTAAAGTACTATGGAAAAGGTACCGATTTTAACAACAGCGTATTCAGTGACAATGGTTCTTTTTTACATTGGATACCTGACGACGCTACTTTTAAACACCTAATTTTTATCGGTGGCAGAATGCCAGGCCCTGATGATGAAGTATTTCAACATTTTGAAAAAGTAACGCTTATTGATTCGGTAACTTATAAGCACTCCCGGCAACTTGGCGATAAGATCATTTTTTTTGAGAATATTGACTCGGCAGGTTTAAAACTTGCAGTTGATGGTTTACAACAGAGGAAAAGAGAGTTCAACCAATGATATTGTTTATTTTTACAAAATAACATGATATTATGAGCAGACCCGTACGAGTTTTAGTTGCCAAAGTAGGTTTAGATGGCCATGACCGCGGCGCCAAAGTAATTGCAACTGCCCTGCGTGATGCTGGTATGGAAGTAATATACACTGGACTGCGCCAAACGCCTGAAATGGTTGTGAATGCCGCTTTACAGGAAGATGTGGATGCCATTGGTGTCAGCATTCTAAGTGGAGCTCACAACACTGTTTTTCCAAAAATCATTGCGTTGATGAAGGAAAAAGAGATGAATGACGTGTTACTTACTGGTGGAGGAATCATACCCGAAGGGGACATGGCTGAACTGAATAAACTGGGCGTGGGTAAACTTTTTGCCCCCGGCGCTACTACTTCAGAAATTGCAGATTATATAAAAGGCTGGGTAAAAGAGAATCGAAATTTTTAAAGAAAAATTATGTACAATACTATTTTAACGAATTTAGAAAACGGAATTCTAACCATCACCATCAACCGTCCTGATAAATTAAACGCACTTAACAAAGACGTAATAACGGAATTGTCTGCTGCCCTCGATGAAGTATATAACAATGCTGAAATAAAATCGGCCATCATTACCGGTGCCGGACCAAAAGCTTTTGTTGCCGGTGCGGATATAACCGAATTTTTAAGTCTTGATGCAGCAGGCGGAAAAGCGCTTGCACAAAAAGGACAGGATATGGTTTTTACTAAAATTGAAAATTGTCCTAAGCCTGTAATTGCGGCGGTTAATGGTTTTTCATTAGGCGGCGGCTGCGAACTGGCTATGGCTTGCCATTTTAGACTGGCGAGTGAAAGCGCAAAGTTTGGCCAGCCGGAAGTAAACCTAGGTTTAATACCGGGTTATGGCGGCACACAAAGATTAACACAATTAATTGGTAAAGGCCGTGCTATGGAAATGCTGATGAGCGCTAATATGATTGATGCAAATACTGCTTTACATTATGGATTGGTAAATTATGTTGTACCTGCAGAAGAATTATTAAACAAGTCGAAAAGTATTTTGGAATTAATAAACAGTAAAGCTCCTTTGGCCGTTGCTGCCTGTATTGAAGCCGCCAATGCTGTATTTGATGAATCTAAAGATGGTTATAAAACTGAGGTTGATGCTTTTGGAAATTGCTTTGCAACAGAAGATATGAAGGAGGGAACAACAGCATTTCTGGAAAAACGCAAACCGATCTTTAAAGGAAAATAATTGATGGGCTCTTTTTTGAGCCCTTTTTTATGGCTTATCTTTGCACCCGAACAATCTCAAATAAATTATATGGAATACAGAATAGAAAAGGACACTATGGGTGAAGTAAAAGTGCCTGTTAATGCCTATTACGGCGCCCAAACTCAACGCAGCATCGATAACTTTAAAATTGCGCAAGACATTAATAAAATGCCTAAAGAAATCATTAAGGCATTTGCTTATTTAAAACATGCGGCAGCCATTACCAATAATGAGGCTGGTGTGTTAACTAAGAAGAAAGCTGATTTAATTGGAAAGGTTTGTAAAGAAATATTAGAAGGAAAACTAGACGACTACTTCCCATTGGTTGTTTGGCAAACAGGCAGCGGTACCCAAAGCAATATGAATGTGAATGAAGTGGTTGCTTACCGTGGGCATGTTTTGAACGGCGGTAAATTATCTGATAAAGAAAAATACCTGCACCCCAATGATGATGTAAATAAGAGTCAGAGCAGTAATGATACATTCCCTACTGCCATGCATATAGCGGCATATAAAATTTTAATGGAGACAACCATCCCCGGCATTACCAAACTGCGCAATACACTCGATAAAAAAGCGAAGGCTTTTATGAAAGTGGTTAAAATTGGTCGTACTCATTTTATGGATGCCACACCAATAACGGTAGGACAGGAATTCAGCGGATATGTTTCTCAATTAGATCATGGATTAAAAGCTATTAAAAATACATTGGCGCATTTAAGCGAACTGGCACTGGGCGGCACTGCAGTTGGTACGGGAATTAACACGCCTCCAAAATATGATGTGAATGTGGCAAAGCATATTGCCAAACTTACAAAACTGCCTTTCCGAACAGCGGATAATAAATTTGAAGCCTTAGCCGCACACGATGCCATTGTGGAAGCACATGGCGCATTAAAAATGGTAGCTGTTAGCTTAATGAAGATCGCAAACGATATCCGC
The DNA here is from genome assembly GCA_037969645.1 of Ferruginibacter sp. GTDB lineage: Bacteria > Bacteroidota > Bacteroidia > Chitinophagales > Chitinophagaceae > Ferruginibacter. The sequence continues at coordinate 2,674 of JBBKXU010000185.1, forward strand.
ATGTTATCATCGGGTCCAAGAAGCGGTATTGGTGAAATTTATATTCCTGATAATGAACCCGGCTCGTCCATCATGCCCGGCAAAGTAAACCCACCACAATGCGAAGCCTTGACTATGATAGCTGCACAGGTGATGGGGAACGACGTTACCATTGGCATTGGCGGCAGCAACGGTCATTTTGAACTGAATGTTTTTAAACCTGTGATGATTTACAATTTTCTGCACAGCGCCAGGCTGATTGGCGACGGTTGTGTTTCCTTTAATGATAAATGTGCTATTGGACTTGAACCAATAAAAGCAAACATTAAAAAGCACTTGGATAATTCTCTAATGCTGGTAACTTCTTTAAACACAAAGATCGGCTACTATAAATCGGCAGAAATTGCACAAAAAGCACATAAAGAAGGAACAACTTTAAAAGAGATGGCCGTAAAACTGGGGTATGTTACGGCAAAAGAATTTGACGAATGGGTAATACCGGCAAATATGGTTGGTAAAATCTAACAGGTCTCAGACCACTACAAATACGGTTGCACCTAGAAACTGGTTCTACAACTTTTAGTTTTAAAATAAAAAGATTTTACAGTGGCCATACACCTAAAAACAAAAAGAGGCTTCCCAAACAGGAAGCCTCTTTTTGTTTTTAAAATGACTTATTTACATGTATAAGAAAAACTAACCTTTGCTGCAGATGCCGGAATACTTTGTTGATCATCGCCAGCCATCTGTACACTCAGCACATAGTTATCACGGCTCATTAAATAATTGCTGAAATTCGACACAGCTGAATCTCTTACCACATTTCCGGGATCATAACTTCTTACAGTCATCTTCTTTACCGCATTGTACGATTTCTGTCCGAAATTCATAAACTGGGTATAATTAGAATAGCTCAATTCATCGGGAAAAAGGTATATAAATCTTTTAGGAATAATGTGGCTAAAATAAGTAAGATCAGCATCCACTACCAGGTCAAGCGTCGTTTGGTCGGTACCTGTCATGCGGGTAAGGTTGCCTCCGACGTATGTGTAATCTACCCTGTAAAAAGGAGTGATTGGATTGCTTGTAAGGAAATAATTTTTGGCTAGCAGGTAACCTGCTGGATTGTACAAATAGAATACATCAAACTGCACCGAAAACGGATCGGTTGGGTCAACCAAACCGTGAAGTTTTAAAATACGGTTTTTGATGTTCAGGTCAACTACAAAATATTCATCTGGATTAATATAAACCGTATCGTTTCTGTAAACAGGCGTGGCAATAAATTCGATTGTATTGGATAGACTGTCAAACTTGGTAATCTTGGTAACATTATCCAAACTGTTGATGTTCGCCAGCAATGAACCTAACCCTGTATTGGTAGCCGTATCGGTATAGACAATTTTGCTTATCCGGCAATCAATACCAACAATCAAATCGCTACCAACATTGCCCGAGTTTTCTAAACTGAATTCTTTATCGCAAGAAATAAGGCTAAATACAAGTGCAGCAAATAATAGAGGACGTAATTTATTCATTGATGTTTTTTTGACTTTTCACCCAAGGGGTACTTAGTAAAGTTCCGTAAAAAAAATTAAAATGCATTTTAACAGCAATTATTAACATTTTGTATAAATTCAGCTCTTAATTACAAGTAACCATGATGCCGCAACTGTTTCCATTACCACTAACGGGAAAAGAAAACGTGCCAGCAGCGGTAGGTGTACCTGTTCCAGCTAAAACAATCTGTTGTCCACCAGTAAGATTAAAGGTTCCGCTTCCTAAAAAACTGATACCATTTACCGTTGACGTGGCAATGGTATAAACTCCCGGAGAAGTTACATTTACATTCAACACTACATTATTCCCCGCTGTAAGGGCTGTGCCCGCCGTATAAGTACCCATTACAGTCGCCCCGGTGCAATTACCCGGCGAACCGCTTAGTGCGTATGCGGCATTTGTAATACTGGTTGTATATGTAACAGGGAAATTACAGGTAGTTGTAGCATTGGTAACAGCGTAATTAAACAATCCATTGGCAAGAGGTGTACCGGTAGCTCTCAACAAAATATTCTGAATACCCGGATTTGCAAATGAGCTGTCGGCATTGAAAGTAACGCCATTTACCGCCGTGCCATTTATTATATATGTACCGATGGTGGTTACATTCACCGTCATAGCAACAGTGTTGGCAGCTGTCATTGGCTGGCCAACGAGATAATTACCATTGATGGATGATACCGAACAATTGCCAGGAGATCCGCCAAGCGTATATAATGCAGTACCAAGGGTACCGCCGAAAACAGTTATTGAAAATCTGCAACTCGACAAACCGTAGGTTATTGTAAAATTATTAACACCGGTTGTAATCGGTTTTCCACTGGCATATAATCGTATTGTATTTAATCCTGTGCCCAACGTACCCTTTTTCTTGAATGAGTACCCATTTACCGAATCTGTCTTAATATCAAAAGTGCCGCCAATGGCAACATCTACCTGAATATCTACATAATTATCGTTATTCAATACACTGTCAACCTTAAAAATACCCCTGATTGTAACAGGCAGGCAATTGCCATTTGTAGAATCTTTTAAAGTGCCAATTGATTCACCATCAGGGTTTGTGTCACCATCTTTGGTACAGGCAGGCAAAAAAACAATTGTAGCAAAAACTACCAAAAGCAGGCTAAACCATTTCATAAACGGGGAATTTTTCATCAACTAAAGATAAGTAATTTATGAAACCTGCGACTCATCATTCACCAGCGCATCAGTTTCTACCACAGGATGCTTTTCAACAGTATTGTGCTGCTTGAAAAAGCGCTTTTGAAAAACTAATATACTAAGTACACCAGTGGTTATGGATGCATCGGCAATATTGAATATGGGCCGGAAAAACTGAAAATCATCACCGCCCCAAAACGGCACCCAGGAAGGAAAGCGTCCGTTAATAACAGGAAAATATAACATATCTACCACGTTGCCGTGCAAAAAAGACGCATAACCTTTTGAAGAAAATGTGGCCAGTCCGTTATAATCAACATACCTATTTATAACAGGATCAAAAGTCATTCCTTTATCAAAAATAAGTCCGTATATAGAAGAATCAATTAAATTACCAAGTGCTCCTGCATATACCAAGGCTGCACAAAAAATGAATCCGCTGTGTTGCTTTTCTTTGATAATTTTCCTCAAGTACCAGGTACCAAAAATTACCGCACCCATTCTAAAGATAGTCAGGGCCATTTTACCCCATTCGCCGCCAAATTTCCAGCCATAGGCCATGCCCGGATTTTCCACAAAATACAGTTGAAATCCGCTGCCAATAACCTGATGCGAATCATTAAGCTGATAATTAGTTTTTATCCATAGCTTAAGCGCCTGGTCGGCAATTATTATAAATAAAATGATAAAAGTTACTTTTATTGCTTTCATAATAATTGGCAAAGATAGGAGTTTGGTAATTTTAGATTAACGATTGTAGATTTTAGAATGTTAAATCACGATTGGCTACCCATTATTCATGTCACTTTTCTACTCCTCAAAATAAACCCGCTTTACCCGCTGCGATATGCCCGTTAAAATTTCATAAGGTATGCTATGTGCCAGAAAAGCCAGTTCACTTACCGACAGTTCGGCACCAAAAACAATTACTTCATCGCCTTCTTGTGTATCAACTCCTGTAATGTCAAGCATGGTCATATCCATACATATATTACCGATTACTGGTACGGCTTTACCATTAATCCACATCTTTCCTACTCCATTACTCAATAAACGGGGGTAACCATCGGCATAGCCAATTCTTACGGTTGCAATTAGTGAATCACTTGCTGCAACCCCTTTACGACTGTAGCCGATACTTTCGCCAGCACTAATTTTTTTTATTTGAGAGATGGTCGTTTTTAAAGTGGTAACATTCTTTAATTGCTGTTGTACTGCCGGGTCTGCATCTACACCGTACAAACCAATGCCCAGCCGTATCATATCCATCTGCAGGCTCTTGTGGCGGTGAATGGCCGATGTATTGGCAATATGCCGGATAAAACTATAGCCGGTTATCTCCTGAATTTTATCACTGGCAGTAGCAAAGGCATTGGCTTGCGCATAAGTAAATTCATCGTGTAAAACAGAATCGCTGGCCGCCAGATGAGAGAAGATACTTTGTATCTTAAAAACAGTTGTTGCCTTTAGCCTGCTGCATAACTCTTCAATATCTCTTTGCTCAAAACCCAGGCGGCGCATTCCGGTATCTAACTTTATATGCACCGGATAATTATTTATACCGCTTTGCTTTAAATAATTTTCGAAAGACGATAAGATACCGAACGAAAATAACTCAGGCTCCAGATTATACTGTACCAAAACATCGTAGGTAATTTCCTCTACATTCATTACCATAATGGGTAACGTAATGCCAGCTTTCCGCAATTCAACTCCTTCATCTGCATAGGCAACAGCCAGGTAGTCTACGTTGTGAAACTGTAGCAAGTTGGCAATTTCGAAACTACCGCTGCCATAGCTGAAAGCCTTTACCATGGCCATTAATTTAACACCGGGGCTCAGTAACTTCTGGTAGGTATTTAAATTATGGGTGATAGCATTCAGGTTTATTTCCAGCACCGTTTGATGAACTTTTTCCTCCAGTAAATGACTGATCTGCTCAAACTCAAATATTCTTGCACCTTTTAATAAAATAGTTTCGTTGTGAAAGTGCTGGCTATGAAACTGCTGCCTGAATTCGGCAGTGGAAGAAAAGAAAACCGTGTCCTCAATATTTTTAAAAGCATGCTTTTGTTTACTGATATCTGGGCCGATACCTATAAAGCGATTGATCTTCTTCTGTTCTAAAATAGCCGCCACATCAACATATAATTCTCCACTGCTTTTGCCCGATTGCAGAATATCGCTCAATATTAATGTACGTTTGGCGTGTTGTTGTTGCTGTTGCAAAAAATCCAAAGCAATGGTGAGTGAGTTTAAATCGGCGCTGTAACTATCATTAATTACGGAGCAGTTGTTAGTGCCCTGTTTCAATTCAAGCCGCATTTCCACTGGTTTCAATAACTGCATCCAGGCGGCTATTGATTTTAGTTCAATGCCCAGATACAACAAAACACAACAACAGGTTATTGCATTTTCTACAGAAGCAAGATCAGTAAAAGGTATCGTAAATGTTAACGGTTCTTTTCGCCAGATTGCAGATATAGTGGTTTGTTCACTATGCTGGACTGTTTCTGTTATCTGCAATGATGCAGTATTTTTTCTGCTCCAACTCAACAGTTTAAAATCGTCCCCTGCCCTTACGTTACTATTAAAAGCATTTACGGCATCGTTCACATCCGGATCATCGGCACAGTAAATCAACACATCGCTTTTAACAAAGAGCTTAAGCTTTTCATTTATTTTCTGCCGAAGATTTAAAAAGCCTTCGCCGTGAGCTTCGCCTATAGAAGTGAAAATGCCTATCGTTGGGCTTATAACTTTGGCCAGTTTCTGCATTTCATCAGGCTGCGATATGCCGGCTTCAAAAATACCAAGCGTATGACTGCTATTCATTTGCCAAACACTCAGCGGCACGCCAATTTGTGAATTATAACTTTTGGGGCTACGAACTATATTGTAGTCGTTATGCAACAACTGATATAACCATTCTTTTACCATAGTCTTTCCATTGCTGCCAGTAATGCCAATAATGGGAATAGTATACTGTTGCCGATGAAAAGCTGTTAACGATTGTAATGCCTGTAAAACATCCGCAACTTGCAAAAAGGCTGCTTTGGGAAATTTATCAATCTCTTCTTCTGCAAAATCTTCTCCTACTACGAAACAGCAAACTCCTTTATGGTAAAGTTCCTCAACAAATAAGTTTCCATTTCTTCTTAACCCACTCAAAGCAAAAAATACGGATGTGGCCGGAAACAAAAGTTTTCGACTGTCGAGTAAAATATGCTCAATACCGCTATCAACATTTTTTGAAAATGTTTTGGCTTTGATGACATTTGCTATTTGAGAAATGTTGTACACTGATTTTTAATTATTTTAAATTGGCTATAATTCACAAACTTAAAAAGTCCGTCAGCCAATTAAAGTTATTTTTCTCGGCTGATTTATCTTACTGTCATCCTGAGCTTGTCGAAGGCGGGTTGTTACTAAAAAACGCTTTAAAATTTGCACCGCCTTCGACAAGCTCAGGCTGACAGCTTTTACATTTTAAAGTGTTTTATTCATCGATATCTGCAGGCACCCCTTTACGCTGATGATATATAGAATAAAATATGGAACCTGTTATACAAACTACAATAACCAACAGAGAAACCCAAACCGGGAAATGAATATCAAAATAAACCAGTAGCATTTTTACACCGATAAATAATAACACGATAGCAATGCCCTGCTGCAGGTAATCGAATTTGCTGGCGGCACCTCGCAATAAAAAGAAAAGACTACGTAAGCCGAGCACGGCAAAAATGTTGGAAGAATAAATGAGCAGCTTCTTACTTGGGTCGGGTATTATTGAAAACACCGCAGGTATAGAATCCACAGCAAATACAATATCTATCAGGCCCAGCATAACCACCACCATAGATAAAGTGGTGAAATATGCTTTTTTATTATGCACAATTACAAATCTACCATTAGGTTCCACATTGGTAATGCGCATGAACTTTTTCATGAAGCGGTAGCTCCAGCTTTTTTCTGGGTTAAATTCTGCCTCCTGACTGCTGCTGAACATTTTAATACCGGTGTACAAAAGAAATGCACCAAAAATGTACATTACCCAATCGAATTTGGCAACCAGCTCGCTGCCTACAGCAATAAAAACAATTCTGAAAACAATGGCCATCAGTATGCCTAGCAACAAAACTCTTGAATAATTTTCGGGCTTCACTTTAAAAAACGAGAAGATAATAATGAACACAAAAATATTATCGATCGAAAGCGACCACTCCAGTAAATAGGCGGAGATATAGAGGATTGCGTCTTCTTTGCCATTCCCACCCTCATTTTCAAACAAAATAAAACCACAGAATGCGACAGAAAGCATAACCCAGAAAATGGTTTGAATTAAAGCCGCCTTTAAACTTACCACCTGGTTTTTCTTACTTAGCAGGCCCAGATCAAAAACTAAGGCAACAACAATTACCGCACTAAATACTATATAAATCAACTGAGTTTTGTCCATTTTATTTAACTGTGTATTTTCTTTTTCTTATAAATTGATAAATCAACGCAAACAACAATACCAGTGTTATGGGCACCAAAATATTTATGACCCGCCAGGTTGTTTTTTCTTCTTCTACTTTTTTCTTATCTAATAAACGCAAGGTATAATCCTTTGCTTTAGCCTGTGCAAGGTTTGACGAATTAATGAGATAATCTAGGCAGTTTTGTATAAAATCTTTATTAGCAAACTGGTACTGATATTGCGACCCATAAGTAAAAGGATTCATACCCATGGGCAACGGTTCATCTTTTTGTACTGCATTCAACGGAACATCCCCATCGGCAACAACAATCATTTTGTTATCGTATAAACACTGCGACAAAAACATGGACCCATATGCTGAAAGACTGTCACTAAATGCCTGCGATAACCTGTTTGAAAATAATGATTGAAATTTACCCTCTAACAAAACGGCAACGGGAATATTTGCTCTGTTGAATTTTTCATCCTGTGGCGCATTTACATTCTCTTTGCCGCTTATAAGTGCCGGCGTGCCAATGGTTCTGGCATTGCGGGATGAGCCTAATAAAACTGTTTTCTTAATACCTTCTGCTCCAACGGTATCAATGGAGTTTACAAATTTGCCTGATACAAATCCCAGGTTTTTATTGATAACATGATTTGATGCAGAGGCAAAAACCGGAAAATAATTCCAGGTTAAAAATTCAAATTGCCCATCGCCGTTTACATCAAAGGGCAGCCTGTCGCTTTGCAAATCCATCACAAGATCAGAATTTATCCTTGCACCATATTTAAACAAAAGATCGTTCAATTCCAGACCACGATCATAAGCTACTACCTCATTTTTTATACGCAAGCTGTCCATTTCGGCATTAAGCTTATCCATAAACATTAAAACTTTGCCGCCACGCATTACAAACTGGTCAATTTTAAGTTTTGCTTCGTCGCTGAATGGCTGGGTTGGTTTAACAATCATCAGCAATTTAAAAGTATCGGGTATAAGAGCCTGTGTGTTTAAATTAAATGTAAAGAGATTATAGTCGGGCCGTAAAACATTTTCAACCAGATCATAAGTAATATAACTACCAACAGGTGGCTCTCCATTGCCAATGGAGTAAGCAAGCATGGGCTTAGTATTGTTCGATAATTTGTAGATGCCGTTGGCCAGCTCATATTCCATTAAAGCTTCAGCGCTGTTTATTTCCTGAAAACCAATATTGGGAATACCGTTATACAGCCTGATTGGGATTGTATTTCCTTTATAGTGCATTAACGCAACCGGATAAACCAGCTGTTGCTTTTCGCCTTCTTTTAATTGTGATTTTAAATTGTAAGGATACAGGCCTACTGCAGAGAGTGTATCTCCCCATTTTACAGTAGTGCCTGGTACTACTTCATCAGGACTGATGAAATTATATTGCAGATTATTATTCGCAATCTCTTTAAACTCCTGTAACATTTCTCCGGTGCTCAAAGCCAACTTTTTAAACCCGCTCGGAAAATCGCCTTTTAAAAAAACATCTACCTGTACCACATCATCCAGGTTTTTTAGTATTTGTTTGGTTGGATCCGAAAGCGTAAACCTGTTTTCGCTGGTAAAATCGATACGGGTATGATATTGAGATGCAAACCAGTTTACAGCAATCAGTATCACTATGGTTATCAATAACCAGAATTTACTTTTCCATATTTTTTTAAATACGTTCATTTACTTCTTATGGAGATTTTTTACAGTTACTAACAAAAAAAGAAAAATTACACTTATAAAATAAACCAGATCTCTGCTGTCGAGTACACCACGGCTGATGCTTCGATAATGAAAATCAATGCCCAGCATCTCTATATAATAATCAAAACCATTTACAAAAAACGGCAGTTTACTCAATCCGCTAAACCCAAAATATAATATAAGGCAAGTAAATGCGCTTATTAAAAAAGCAACGACAGCATTGCTTGTAAAACCGCTGCAACACAAACTGATAGCGGAAAAAACGGCCGCTAATAAAAACAAGCCAATATAACTTCCTAAAATGCCGCCACTATCAATGCCGCCTTGTGTACTTAATGATTTAATAGTGATGATATAAATTATTGTAGGAACAATTGCCAGCAGTAAAACAATCAAAATGGAAAAGTATTTACCAAGCACAATCTGCCATGATGTTAATGGCTTTGTTTTCAAAACTTCGAAAGTACCGGCTTTAAATTCATCGGAAAGCGAACGCATGGTAATTGCAGGCACCAGAAACATCAGTATCCAGGGTGCCAGTTCAAAAAATTTATCCAGCGTGGCATAGCCAAACTCAAATATGCTGCTATCGGGCAGCATAAACAGAAACACGCCATTTATTAATAAAAAGAGGATAATGGCAATATAACCGGTAAGGCTGCTGAAAAACTGATTAAGTTCTTTTTTACAAATACTCCACATGAATTTTTAAAATTGCTGCAATTTACTATATAACGGGTTAACATAACCCTAATTACCGCTCATGTATTTAAATGCAGTGTGGTGCAGCTTTTTGAGATAATGAATTGTCATTATGAATATGTAGACAGAAATTAATCAGTTTCTACTGAACAGATTTTCTGAATACAGAATATTTCATTTTGTATAGCCATCGAGGCAAAGTTTGTTGTTTACCAATACCAAGTATATCCCCTGCCTGAAAGGGCGGGGGATTTTTTTATTGCGCCAGGATCGAAAAACTACTATCGTAAAAACACTTGACTTATAAAAAATATATTTATCCACACCGGTGGCAATATGTTAAAGTAATCTTAATTTACTTTTTCATTTTTAATCAAACCATTATCATTTTATGAAAAAAACAATTTTTGCCTTTGCAGGATGTATCATTTTTGCATTGAGCTGTACAAAAGAAACTGAATCATTTAAAGCAGAAAAAATTGAAGACCCTGCAATGGAAACACCTGTTGCTGGTAACCGTTGCGCTGCTCATGATGTTTTAGAGCTACAACTACAAGAAGACCCAGCATTAGCGGAAAAGATGCAGGCGATTGAAAGACTAACGCAGGATTACATTAAAAATCCGGGAAGCTACTTCATGTCGAACGGGCAGGTTATTATTCCAGTAGTATTTAATGTACTGTACAAAACAACTGCTGAAAATATTTCGCAGGCACAATTACAATCACAGATTGATGTGTTGAATGCTGATTTTTCTGCAACAAATGCTGACTACAATTCAACACCTAGTATTTTCCAGGCAGTACGTTCGGGAGATGTTAATGTACGTTTTGTGTTAGATCAGGTTAACAGAAAATCTACCAACAAAAAAAGCTGGACCACTAATGATGCTATGAAAAAAACAAGCCAGGGTGGTTTAGATCCAACTAGTCCTACTACCAAATTAAATATTTGGGTATGCAATATGGGTGGCGGCATTTTGGGTTATGCTCAGTTTCCGGGTGGTGCTTCTGCTACTGATGGTGTAGTGTTAGATGACCGAGCCACGGGAAATATAGGTACAGCAGCATCTCCTTATGGTTTAGGTCGTACCGCTACACATGAAGTAGGGCATTGGTTAAACCTGCGTCATATTTGGGGCGATGCCACCTGCGGTAATGACCAGGTTGCAGATACACCTACACATAATACTTCTAATGGAGGTTGCCCAACCTATCCTCATTACAGTACATGCTCTGGCACGCCTGTAGAAATGACGATGAACTATATGGACTATACTTATGATGCCTGTATGTATATGTTCTCCGGCGGCCAAAAAACCCGCATGAATGCTACGTTCTTAGCTGGAGGCGGAAGAAATTCGTTTGCTCAATAAGAAAAAAATATTTTGAAAAAAGCGGAGAAAATTTTCTCCGCTTTTTTTATGGATAAAAATTGACTTTGCATCTACCTATAAACTATTATTATGAAAAAAATACTGCTGCTGCTATTGATATGTTCGATTTCTACGCATATTATAGCACAAAAAAACAAAACAGTAACATCAACAGCTACAACAGATAACGCACCACCACCACC
>JBBKXU010000186.1:0-3480 GCA_037969645.1 Ferruginibacter sp.
GGAGTTGGCTTTTCCTTTAATTCCAAAAATTAAAAAAGGTTCGTAAAAACGAACCTTCACATTATTATTTGTCAAAAATAATTACTGATCCAAAATCTTAACCTCTGTTCTCCTGTTCAACGCCCTGCCCTCGGCTGTTTTGTTGCTTTCCACAGGCACGGTTAACCCATATCCTTTGGCAGTAACCCTTTCGGGGTCTATTCCTTTGCTAAGCAGGTAATCTCTTACCGTATTTGCCCTCGCCTCCGATAAAACCTGGTTACTTTTTGCCGAGCCCACATTATCTGTATGACCTCCAAGTTCTATCCGTACATCTTCCTTTCTTTTTAAATAAGCCACCAGTTCATCAATAACTTTATAGGAATCTTCTTCCAGATCAGCTTTGCCTGTTTCAAAATTACAATCCTCCAGTACAAAGCTTTTTGAAGGCAGGAATTGTATCTCAATCTTAAAAGGATTTTTGTAATAAGCCCTTCCCTCAAGTGCCGGTATTTCTAATATATTATAACTGGTTGAATCTTTAAAGCCCATGATAAAGATATCGTAGTTATCGCCTGCCGGTAAACGGGTAGAGAATTGACCATTCAAATCAGTAATTCCCTGGTATTCCCTGCCATTTCCTTTACTTCTGAAAACAACGATCTCGTACGGTAATATATTCTTTTTAAAATCGGTCATTGATACATCAATGGGCGCATCTTTGGGTATAGAAGCATCCTGAACCGTGCCACTGCCGCTATTCGCTTTTGGCACAGTTGGATTACTCACCGGTCTGGCAATGCTTCCTCCCGAAAAATCGTAGTTACCGATTCCGTTTACAATGGTAACCACATTATTAGCATAGTCAAACTGCACAGGTCCCAGCTTTGCAATGGCAGATTGGCCCAGAAGTATTGGTGCGTTTATATCTTTTGTTACAGTTGCCGAAATGTTGTTCAATTTTAAACCGGCAAAATCAATGTCTTTTAGATTAATAACAAGACCTTCTTTTAATTCATCAAGCGAATAATTGGCAATACTGGTAACATCTGCAGCGCTCAGGTAACGGTTCTTAAACATAAAATTTGCATCACTTAAAGCAATTTTCGCATCCGGCTCGGCGGTGGCAAAACTAAAGTTCAGGTTCAATCCGTTAACCTTGCAGGGCACAAGCGAAATGCCGTCCTGCTGACTCATTTTAATGGTAGTTTGTGAAAAAGAAAATACTGATAAGCAAAGCATTATCACCAACAGCGAAAATTGTTTCATAAAAGCTGATTTAAAATTGAATTTAAAGATAATTATTAAAGGGTGATTACGCTTTTTTCAATTATTGTGCCACCAAAATTTAATTATGTTAAGTATTTGCAAATTGTTTACAAGCGCTGCTGAAGTTGAATTACCATCGCATCCTTCCAGCTTTTAAAATCGCCTGCCAGTATGTGCTTGCGGGCCTCTTCAACCAGCCAGAGATAAAAAGCAAGGTTATGTACACTGGCAATGGTAAGCCCCAAAAACTCTTTCGATTTCATTAAATGACGCAGGTAAGCTTTGCTGTAGTAATTACTCATGGCGCAATCAAAGCCGTCGTCAATTACAGAGAAATCTTTCTCCCATTTTTTGTTATCTATATTAATAACTCCCTTGCTGGTAAACAGCATGGCGTTGCGGCCATTACGGGTAGGCATTACACAATCAAACATATCTACACCAAGGGCTATGCTTTCCAGAATATTCCATGGCGTACCAACGCCCATTAAATAGCGTGGCTTTTGTACAGGTAAAATATCGCAGCAGAGTTCAGTAAACTCGTACATCATCTCCATGGGTTCACCAACGCTTAACCCGCCAATGGCATTACCGGTTGCATTTTTTGAGGCCACAAATTCGGCCGAAGCTGTACGCAAATCTTTATAAGTACTCCCCTGCACTATCGGAAATAGATTTTGAGTATAGCCATATTTATCTGGTGTGCTGTCAAATCTTTCAAAACAACGGGTTAACCATCGGTGAGTAAGCTCCATGCTGTTTTTGGCATATTTGTAATCGCTGGGGTAAGGTGGGCACTCGTCAAAAGCCATCACAATATCGCCACCAATCACCCTTTGTGTATCCATTACATTTTCTGGTGTAAACATGTGTTTGCTGCCATCAATATGGCTTTGAAACAAAGCGCCTTCCTCGGTAAGTTTGCGATTATTGGCTAAAGAAAAAACCTGATAGCCACCGCTGTCTGTTAAAATGGGTTTATCCCAACCATTGAATTTGTGCAGGCCGCCAGCCTCCTCCAAAACCTCCAACCCCGGCCGCAGGTACAAATGGTAGGTATTCCCCAAGATAATCTGAGCTTTTACCTCGGTATGTAATTGCTGCTGTGTTACCGCTTTTACGCTACCAACCGTGCCTACAGGCATAAATATGGGTGTTAAAATCTCACCGTGATCGGTTGTGATTCTCCCTGCCCTGGCTTTGGAAAGGGCATCGGTATGTTGTAAATCAAATTGTAATGCTGCCATAAAAGTTGCTGTCGCCGGTTCTAAAAAATTGTAAAATACTAATTCCAATTACTGCTATTTTTGCCAAATGAATTTTACCCCAATCTGGCAAATACTGTTTTATGTTTTTTGCCTGATAACCCTGATACAGATTTTCTATTACCTGTTCTTTTTTATAAGACTTGCCTTTTATAAACCAAAGTCAAAATCAGAATCTCAAACCCATCCGGTATCAGTAATTATTTGTGCCCGTGATGAGGCAGCAAATTTAGCAAAAAATTTACCAGGAGCACTGCTTCAACAATACCGCACCACACATGAAGTAATTGTGGTTGATGATAACTCATTTGATGACAGTAAATACCTGCTGGAAGAATTTCAAAAAACCTACAAACAATTGCAGGTTGTGGAGCTAAAACAAGAAGCTAAACTGATACCCGGCAAAAAATTTCCTCTAAGCATTGGTATTAAAACTGCCAAGCATGAAATTGTTTTGCTTACCGATGCCGATTGTGTGCCAGCCAGCGAGTTCTGGATTGATAAAATGCAGGAAACATTTGATGAAAACACGGAAATAGTATTGGGCTACGGGGCTTTTCATAAAAGGAAAGGGCTGTTGAATAAAATTGTGCGCTGGGAAACTTTTCATACTGCATTGCAATACTTCTCTTATGCACTGGCTGGCAAACCATACATGGGCGTAGGCCGCAACCTGAGCTATAAAAAGACAATTTTTTACAGGCACAAAGGTTTTTCAGCACATAACAATATCCCCAGCGGCGATGACGACCTGTTTATTAATATGGCTTCCACCAGTAAGAATACACGTATTAATATTGATAAAGATACCTTTACATTAAGTGATGCTCCCAAAACCTGGGCAGCCTGGATAAAGCAAAAGAACAGGCATTACAGCACCGGAAAATATTATAAACCAGTGCACAAATTTTTGCTGGGGCTATATACTTTTTCTCATTTTTTATTTTACCCACTGCTGGCTGCATCG
>JBBKXU010000187.1:0-2525 GCA_037969645.1 Ferruginibacter sp.
TCTGATGATTTAGCAGCTTTAGGTAACTACGGTATTAAAAAAGTGCACACGGTAAAAAATGATGCGCTCAATAATTTTGATGCTCAGGTATTTACTAAAGTAGTTGCTGATGCAGCAAAAGCATTGGATGCTAAAGTTGTCATCTTCTCAAATAACTTTAACGGTAAGGCAGTTGCCCCACGTTTGAGTGTGAGATTGAAAGCTGGATTGGTTTCGGGTGCTATAGCCTTGCCAGATACCAGTAACGGATTTACAGTAAAGAAGAGTGTATTTAGTGGAAAAGCATTTGCCAATATTACGATAACAACCGATGTTAAGATTATTGGATTGAATCCAAATTCGTACAGCATTAAAAAAACTGAAGCCACAGCAGAAGTGGTTGAGTTTGCTGCTACAGTTGATGCTGCAAAAGTGCAGGTTACCTCAACCGATAAAGTAGTTGGCGAAATTCCTTTGAGCGAAGCAGAAATTGTGGTAAGTGGTGGCCGTGGTTTAAAAGGTCCCGAAAACTGGGCATTGGTTACCGACCTGGCAAAATTATTGGGAGCTGCTACTGCCTGCAGTCGCCCGGTTGCTGATAGCGATTGGAGGCCACATCACGAGCACGTAGGACAAACAGGGCTTGCCATTGCACCCAATTTATATATCGCCATTGGTATTTCTGGCGCCATTCAGCATCTGGCAGGTGTTAACAGAAGCAAGGTAATTGTGGTTATTAATAAAGACCCCGAAGCGCCTTTCTTTAAAGCCGCCGATTACGGAATTGTAGGCGATGCATTTGAAGTAATGCCAAAAATTATTGAAGCAGTTAAAAAACTAAAACAAGCATAATTATTATATACAAGCAAACGGTCTTATATTTAAAGCCTTTCAACTTAGTTTTGAAAGGCTTTTATTTTATATTTGCTGTTTAGCAAAGTCATAAATTGAACCCGACGTTTTGGTATGAAGAAAATTGAATTGGAAATAGTAGCATTATCACACAGCATTACGCAAACCCATTCTTACGCTGTTGTGTTGGGAGAAATAAACGGATTGCGCCGTCTGCCCATTGTTATTGGTGGGTTTGAAGCTCAAGCCATTGCCGTAGCTTTGGAACGTATGAGTCCCAGCCGTCCCCTAACCCACGACCTGATGAAGAATTTTATGATGGCCTTTAATGTGGAGCTGCATGAAGTGGTGATAAACGATCTACAGGAAGGTATTTTTTACAGCAAATTGGTATGTAGTTCGGCAAATGACACAGTTGAAATAGATTCCCGTACATCTGATGCGCTGGCATTAGCTGTACGCTTTGGATGCCCGATATATACTTTCGATACTATTTTAGACCAGGCCGGCATTTTAATGGAAGACGATGGTAAGGCCAAACCGGCAACTGCATCGGTTACTTCTGAAACCGGCGGCAGCGATGACCTCAAGTCTTTATCGTTAGAGGATTTGGAAGGGTTGCTGGCTGAAGTGCTGGATCATGAAGATTATATAAGGGCGATTGCGATAAGAGATGAGATTAAAGCACGGAAAGAAAAGTAATTGTTAATGGAATTTTATTAATGGATAATGAATTAATGGATAATTGATAATTTGTTCAATTCAATGCTTTATTTACTCGGTGCAGGCATAAACATCAAGTCAGCAATTTCCAAAAGAATTATCCATTAACCAATTATCAATTATCCATTACCATGCTTGTTTTTCCCAATTGTAAAATAAACCTCGGCTTACAAATTCTTGGTAAAAGAGAAGATGGTTTTCACAACCTCGAGACTGTTTTTTATCCCGTTGCTTTTAAAGATGCGCTTGAACTTATTCCTTCTTCCAATACAAAAATTGAATTTGATTTTACAGGAACCGGTTTAGCTGTTGATGGCAACATCGAAGATAACTTATGCTATAAAGCCTACCATTTATTAAAAAAAGATTTTCCGCAACTACCTGCTGTAAAAGTCCATCTGCATAAAGCCATTCCCCTGGGAGCCGGTCTGGGCGGCGGTTCGGCCGATGCATCTTTTATGCTAAAATTATTAAACACAAAATTTCAACTCAACTTATCAAACGATAAACTAAGTAAGTACGCACTGCAACTCGGTAGCGATTGTCCGTTTTTCATTATTAACAAACCCTGCTTTGCAACCGGGCGAGGAGAAATACTAGAAGAAGTTACTGTTGATTTATCAGCTTATAAAATAGTGTTGATCAATCCGGGTATTCATATAAATACCGGTTGGGCATTTGCAAACCTGGCAAACCTGTCAGACGCCTCCAAACCGTCAAACAGGTTAACGAAATCAATCAAAGAAATAATTACCGAACCCATAGAAACCTGGAAGTCCGAACTGAAAAATGAATTTGAATTGCCTGTTTTTTCAGCTCACCCTTCCATAAAAGAAATTAAAGAAACCCTCTATCAACAGGGTGCGTTGTATGCAGCCATGAGCGGAAGCGGAAGTACTGTATTCGGTATTTTCAGCGCTAATTTTGACTTATCGCCGTTTACTAAAAAGAACTATTTTATAAAAACTATA
>JBBKXU010000188.1:0-3141 GCA_037969645.1 Ferruginibacter sp.
GCCATTCAACGTAAATATGTACGGGTGAGTCTGGGTGGTTTGCACGATGAGAGTGAAATAAGAGGCCATCGCAAAACTTATATAGGTGCAATGCCTGGTAGAATCCTGCAATCTATACGAAAAGTAAAGAGCAGCAATCCAGTGATGATTTTAGATGAAATAGATAAAGTTGGCAGCGATCATCGTGGCGATCCTTCATCAGCTTTGCTGGAAGTGTTGGACCCGGAGCAGAACAATACCTTTTATGATAACTATCTGGAACTGGAATATGACCTGAGTAAAGTACTGTTTATAGCTACTGCAAATAACTTAAGTAATATACCAGCAGCTTTACGTGACAGATTGGAAATCATTGACTTAAGTGGATACGCTGTAGAAGAAAAAATTGAAATTGCCAAGCGGCACCTCATGCCCAAGCAAAGAGAAATGCATGGCTTAAAAGACATCGGTTTTAAATTAAGCGACAGTGTGCTTGAGAAGATGATACAGGATTATACCCGTGAAAGTGGGGTTAGGGAGCTTGACAGACAATTGGCCAGTGTTATGCGTTACCAGGCAAAGGAATACGTAATTAAAGGTAAACTTAAAGCGACCATCACCAATAATGATATTGAGAAGATATTGGGTAAACCCAAGTATAGTAACGATCTATACAAAATTGCCAATATGCCCGGCGTGGCGGTTGGTCTGGCCTGGACATATGTTGGTGGCGATATCCTGTTCATAGAAACACAGCTAAGCGAAGGCAAAGGCGAATTAAAACTTACCGGCAACCTGGGCAATGTGATGAAAGAAAGTGCCAGTACTGCCCTCACCTATTTGGAAGCCAATTGCAAAAAAGTGAATATCGCTCCAGAAGACTTTCACAAAAAAGACGTGCATATACATGTGCCGGAAGGTGCCGTGCCTAAAGACGGTCCTAGTGCTGGTATAACCATGCTTAGCGCACTTGCTAGTGCTTTTACAGGCCGTAAAATAAAGCCTTACTTAGCTATGACTGGTGAGATTACGTTACGGGGACAGGTTTTACCCGTAGGTGGCATAAAAGAGAAAGTTTTAGCTGCCAGAAGAGCTGGTTTAAAGGAAATCATCATGTGCTGGCAGAATGAAAAAGATATTGAAGAGATTAACCCTCAATATATAAAAGGGATAAAATTTCATTATGTGAAAACAATGCAGCAAGTGCTGGATCTTGCTTTAACATAAATTTTATTAAAAACACACAACCAACAACCCTATTTAACCGTAAGTATTGTTGTTAAGCTATCAACAGGTTTCATGTTGGTTGTTTTAAGGGTTAAAGAAATTCCCCTCGATTCTTCGGGGGGAATTTTATTTTAAAGAGATATGTATTTTGAATTACCTGTTCCTATCCATCCAATCCACTTCTTTTTGAGTTGTAAATGCCTGAACAATAGCTATTAAGAATAGCATAGCTACATTACCCGCCATATAAGGCAGACTAAAACATTTGTAGGCATCAATATCAATTTTAAATTTGGTAAAGAAGGAGATCATATCGATTACCAAAATATAAACACTGATAGCAATGCCTATCACAAAAAGTATTTTCGAAATTACCCGTATTGCAGCAACCGGGTGCTTTGTTGTTCTTTTAAAAAAGATAACATACACCGTTGAAAAAAGTGCAGGAGCCATCGTTATAACGCCCAGCCCAAAACTTATATCAACAACACTTGACGAAACCAATTTCGAAATACCATAGAATGCTGCAATAATTATTGCCAGTATTACAGGTATCGAAAGAAACATTAAAAAAATGAGTGCATAAAGCTTGGAGTATTTAACAAACCTGTCTTCCATAATAAATCCGCTTATTTAAAATAACTCAGGTTGGTTTTGGGAGATAATGTCAATACCGTTTCATAAATCAACTTAATTGTGTTCTCAATATCATCTTTATGCAACATTTCCACCGTAGTGTGCATGTAACGTAAAGGAATTGAAATCAATGCTGATGGGCAGCCATCGTTGCTGTAAGCAAATGCATCAGTATCGGTACCAGTACTACGACTAACCGTATTAAACTGAACCGGAATTTTATTTTTAGCCGCTGCCGCCTGAATAATTTCTAACAGTTTATTGTGCACAGCCGGACCATAAGTAAGCGATGGACCTTTACCACAGGCACATTCACCTTGTATCATTTTGCTGATCATGGGTGTTGTGGTATCGTGGGTTACATCGGTAATGATGGCAATATCAGGCTTAATCCGACGGGCAATCATCTCTGCGCCACGTAATCCAATCTCTTCCTGCACCGCATTTACAATGTATAAACCAAAGGGTAGTTTTTTCTTATTGGCTTTAAGCAATCGGGCCACTTCGGCAATCATAAAACCACCAATGCGGTTATCAAAAGCACGACCAATCAGGTAATCGTAAGCCCGTTCCTCGTATCCTTCTTCATAAGTGGCTACTGCACCAATATGAATGCCCAATGCTTCCACTTCTTTCTTATTACGGGCTCCGCAATCCAGAAATAAATTTTCCACTTTTGGTTGTGTTTCTTTGGCCTCGCCGCTGCTCATACGGGTATGAATGGCCGGCCAGCCAAATACGGCTTTCACAATGCCTTTTTTACCATGAATTAGCACCCGCATGGATGGAGCAATTTGGTGATCAACACCACCATTGCGTTTCAGGTATATCAACCCTTCTGGTGATACATAATTTACAAACCAGCTTATTTCATCCGCATGGGCTTCAATAACTACTTTAAAGGGAGCATCGGGATTAATAACGCCAACCGCTGTTCCGTATGGGTCGGTAAAAGTTGTGTCAACTAAGGGCTTAATATACTCCAGCCATAATTTTTGTCCGCTGGTTTCGAAACCGGTTGGAGAAGCATTATTGATATATGTTTTTAAAAAACTGTAAGATTGATCGCTGAGGATGCTTTTTGATTTCTTTGCTTTAGCCATAATAGTAATTTAATGCCGCAAAATTACTTAAATACTGGCTATGAATGTTGCCAATGCCGAAAATAGCATTAATCCATCCACAATAAAATAATAAAAAAGGTAGCTGCGCTTTTTAGCCGAGTAGAAATAAACAACTAACAATGCCAGGGTAGAAACCTGCAGTGCTATAGACTGATAGAAACTGATGCCGTAATCT